>JAFHKN010000006.1 GCA_016937575.1 Roseomonas aeriglobus
ACAAGCAGCTGGAAGCGTGCGGCGAGGCGCCCTTCTACACGCTCGGGCCGCTCACCACCGACATCGCGCCGGGCTACGACCATATCACCAGCGGCATCGGCGCCGCGATGATCGGTTGGTACGGCACCGCGATGCTCTGCTACGTCACGCCCAAGGAGCATCTGGGCCTGCCCGACCGCGACGACGTGAAGGTCGGCGTGGTGACCTACAAGCTCGCCGCCCACGCCGCCGACCTGGCAAAGGGCCACCCCGCCGCCAAGCTGCGCGACGACGCGCTGAGCTGCGCCCGCTTCGAATTCCGCTGGCGCGACCAGTTCAACCTGTCGCTCGATCCGAGACGGCCGAGCAATACCACGACCAGACGTTGCCCGCAGAAGGCGCCAAGACCGCGCACTTCTGCTCGATGTGCGGGCCGAAGTTCTGTTCGATGAAGATTACCCAAGAGGTCCGCGACTTCGCGGCGAAGCAGAATGCGCCGGTCGAGACCTTCGTTGCGGCGGAAGAGGCTGAGGCGGGGATGAGGGGAATGGCAGAGTCCTATGCCGCCCGAGGATCAAACCTCTACCTACCTCAAATTAAAAGATCATTGAGGTTTGCGTCGTTTCATCGAGACGGATCATGCCTACAAGCAGCCATTGATTCTGCGTGCCAAACTCGGCGTTTCTTCTTTTGGGTGCTAAAACCTAAAACAAGGCCAGCAGCCATGTATTCGTCCTCGTACTTCCGTTTGAGGGCGGCTATGGCTGCTTGCCGGCCATAGGCCCGCTCAAACCGCATGAATGCGGCAGAGGTTTCCCAATCGTCGCAGTCATGCTTACGGTCTTTTCCGTCCTCATCGCGCCACTTCGCAACAAAGCGCATTGGGCAGGGAGTAAGCGGCTTTGCTGTCGCATCAAACATGGAAAGCTGATTAGCCAACTCTCATGTTTGACTGCCTCATCTGCAATTTCGGATGAGGATTTTGGGTGAGCTTCAAGTAATAGGCTTCTGGGCCGGATCAGAGTCAATGACTCTCGATGGGCATCTGCATCTGCGAACGATGCACGTATCAATGGCTGAAGAAAACTTGCACGCTCGGTATTTTTCACTGAACCTGAAACTTTGAGCGATTCGGGAATAACCTTTTGACTTTCTTGGCGGATATCTTCTTTGGATTTTGTAAATTGATATTGTATCCAATCCCATCGCTTAAATTTCTGCCCTCAGCTAAAATTCGGAATGGCACCGGATACTGTCTGCGCCATTTTCTATCCCGGCCCACGCCGGCGCAACAAAGTCTCAAAATATTTGCTAGAGCGATGAGGCTGCGCTTGATCAGAATGAAGCATTCGTCGTTTGCTGCCGCCATTAGCCGCTCCGAGACTGACGCCGAGGTGCCTAGCTTTGATCCCAAGGCGATTTTCGAGAGCTTCCGCTACGATCTTTCGATGACAATCGTGGTGGTCTCGCTCAAAACACATCAGACATACGCTACTTGACTGTGTCAACTGTTCAATTTTGTCTAGCGCATCGGCTGCGGCGTCCGTCTTCATGACCTCGCCAAAAATTTCCTGAAACAACTGCCTCTGGCCACTGCGGGCGGCAGCCCGTCCTTCTGCCGGATCACCTAGCTGGCGAAGATGCATACAAGATGCCTGCTTCCGAGAGGGCTTCGCTTAAGCTAGTCTTGGAAAATCCTGGCCGGCGCGACTGCGCACGATCCCGAATGTCGACGAGTACGGTTGTACCTGCCAACCGCAAGGTCGCGATAAAATCTGGAAGCGTGGATCGCTCGTAGCCTATGGTTGCCAGCATGTCGTCACTCCAAACTTCGTGACGGGCCCATACAGATATTCGCTTAACCATCAATGATGCGTGGCTAGGCTCGAATCAATAATGATACCGGCACTGCGCCACCTGCAGCACCTGCTCGACTCCGCTGCCAGCCACCCGGTACACCAACCGATGCTCGTGGCTGATCCGGCGCGACCACCAGCCTGACAGGTTGCCGCCGAGCGGTTCGGGCTTGCCCGTGCCCTTGAACGGATGCCTGCGGCATTCTTCGATCAACGCATTGATCTTCGCGAACAGCTTCGCGTCAGACTGCATGTCGAGATATTCGGCCCAGGATCGCGACGAGAACCGGACGTTCACGGGCGGATCAGCTCATGCTCCTCGCCGCCGCCCGCCTCAAGCTCGCGGATGCTCTCCAGCAATCGCTCTGCATTCTTTGGCGAGCGCAGCAGATAAAGCGTCTCTTCAATCGAAGCCCATTCGCTCGCCGAAATCAGCACTGCCCCCTCCTGTCCGCGCTGGCGGGTGATGGCGAGGGGGGCGCGGTCGGCGACGACCTTGTCGATCATCGACTTCAGATTCTCGCGGGCTTCGGAATAGCTGACGGCGTGCATGCACTTTATATGGACAATTCCTTGTCCAACGTCAATGTGGGCGCCGTGCCCCACCTCGCCCACATCAACCTGGTCGTCCGCGACTATGATGAAGCCCTCGCCTTCTACGTCGGCAAGCTCGGCTTCAACCTCGTCGAAGACAGCGCACAGCCCGAGCAGGACAAACGCTGGGTCGTCATCCGCCCGCCCGGCGCCGGCCCGCACGCAACCACCATCCTGCTTGCCCGTGCCGCGACGCCCGAGCAGGCGCGCGGGTCGGGGATCAGACAGGGGCGGGTCGCCGTCTTCCTTGCCACCGACGATTTCGACCGCGACCATGCCCGTTTCACCGCCGCGGGCGTGACGTGGGTCCGGCCGCCGGTCGACCAGCCCTATGGCCGCGTCGCGGTGTTTGCGGACCTCTACGGCAATCTGTGGGACCTGATCGGCCCCGCGCCGGGCGGGCGCTTCGGCGGGCTGACGCCGGCGCGGGACAGGCGAGGCCGAGCGCGCTACGACGTCGCCCATGCTCACCATCCTGCCCTATACCGACGCCCTCGCGCCCGCGTTCCGCGACATCAACACGGCGTGGATCGCCGACATGTTCACGCTCGAACCGCATGACGAGCATGTGCTGTCGCACCCGCGCGAGGCGATCATCGACCGGGGCGGGGTCATCCTGTTCGTCGCGCATCCGGATCACGGCGTCATTGGCGCGGGTGCACTGATGCCGACCGGCGGGGGTGCGTATGAGCTGACCAAGATGGGCGTGCGCGCCGACGTCCGCGGCTCGGGCGCCGGGGCGGTCCTGCTCGACGCGTTGATCGCGCGGGCCCGGGCGCTGCCCGATCTCACCATGCTCTATCTGCTCACCAACAGCGCCTGCGCGGCGGCGATCCACCTCTATGAGCGCGCCGGCTTCGTCCATGATGCCGAGATCCGCGCGCGCTACGGCGCGACCTAATGCGCGGTGCGACGTCGCGATGCGATTGTCCGAAGGCTGAACCCACGCGAGCCGACGACCCGCCTCATATCGCTCTCCGGCGCTGGGTCGGAGGGGTTGCCGGCGCAAGCCCCACCCCCACGAAACCCCAGGGCTCGCAACGGCGCCGGGGCACGGGCGGTTTGCCCCCTTCAAATGTTGGAATTTGTCTGATCTACGCTGGTCGATGGACCAGACACCGCCCGCGCCCGTAGCGCCACCGCCCGCCCCACCCCGCCCGAACGCGCCCGCTGGACGCCGGGCGCGGCAGCGGATTTTTCTGACCGCGTTGCTCGACAGCGGCTGCGTGTCGCAGGCCGCGCGGCGGCGGGGATGTCGCGGTCGAGTGCGCATCGCCTGCGCGCGCGGCTGGCCGGCACGCCCTTCGTCCGCCACTGGGACGCGGTGCTCACCGAGCATGCGCGGCGGCTGGCGATCCCTTCGCGCGTCCGCCTGCGCCGCAGCGCCCGACCGCCGGCGGCGCGCCGGGGCCCCGCGGGTGAGAACGAACGGGCGCGGCACCGGCGCGGCATCGTCGCCCGACCGGCGCCGGGCTGGCGCAGGGGTGTTCGCGTCGGTCTCGCACCGGTGTCGCGTCAGTGTCGCGCCGGTGTTGCGCCGGTGTCGCCCGGGCGTCCCGCCGGCGGCGCATCGTCCGAGAAAACGCGCATTGGCGGCAACTTCGTCAACTTCGGCTGCGGCCGGGGTGCGCGTCAGTGCGGATGCCCGATCCGATACGGCCCGCTGCGCAACCGCGACGCGGCCCCCTTCCAGCGCAGCGCGACGCGGCCGCCCTCGACCAGCGCATCGACGGCGGCGTGGACCGCGGGCATCTCGGCCCGCCAATCCGCCGCCTGCCCTTCGCCGTCGCCAGCACGCGGGCGGCTTCGCTGGGGCAGATCGTCGCGTCGTCGGCGCGGGCGGCGAGCAGGGTCAGCACGGCCTCGGTCGGGGTCATGCCGCCCGTTCTGCGCCCGCTACCGTGCGTCGAGCAAGACCGATGCGCGGTCCAGCCAGGCGTCGAGCAGCACGATCGCCTTGTCGCTGGCGCGCACGAACGACCGGCGGCCGTCCTGCGGGTCGCGCCGCCGCTCGATCAGCCCGCGCTGCTCCAGCTCGCGCATGCGTCGGAGCGCCGTCGAGGTCGCGGCATTGGCGCCGATGCACACGCTCGACACCGCCAGGATGCGCCCCTCGCGCTCGGCCTGGTACAGGTCGAGCATATGTCCCAGGCGGGTTCGCCGAAGAGATCGCGGTCGTCGCCGAACATCTGGTCGCGGGCGCGGCGCAGGCGATAGAGCTTGCCGGCCAGGTCCGGGTGGCGGGCACAGCTGGATCGCAACAGGCGTTGCCGAGCGCTCGCCAGCATCTCCTCGATCTCGCCGATCGTGCCGAGGGCTTCCTGCGCACTCGACACATTGGGGTGGCGCCCCGCGTTCATGTCAGCTCCCGGCGACAGCGCCCGGTTCCACGGCGGATCCTCGCCATACCGCCGCACCCGTGCGCGGTGCCGCCAGGCCCCCACCGCCAGAATGATCGGATTGGGATAGCTCCAGGCGGCAAGCGCCACCGAATAGGACCAGGGCCGCAGCGTCGGCGACAACATCAGGAGGTGCGTGACGACCGTGTTGACCAGGACAGCGGCCATCCACATCGGCCAGTATCGCTGCGCATAGACCGACAGGATCAGGACGCAGGCCAGCATCGCGGCATCGACCGCCAGGATGCCGGTCTCGATCACCTTGAACCGCTGCGCCCCGGCGGTCGGGACCAGCTGCGAGGCGACGACCGCGCCGAGCAGCACGGCCACCCCGATCCTTTCCGGCACCCCGCCCCGTATCGCCGCGTAGAGGGAACACGAGACGAGCAGGGCCAGATAGAAGAGGACGTTCATCGTGCACGATCGAGCCTTTGTCTGCAGCGACTGTCAATGCGGTCATCAGGCGACCGCGGCGAGCGTCGGCAGGGCGCCGTGGGTTTCCTTGCCGTCGGGCGTCTCGAAGATGTCGCCCTGGCCCAGCACGTCGTGACGGATCGCCGCGGCTTTCAGTTCGCCATGCGCGCTCTTGATGTCCTTCATCGCAGCGAAGACCTTGCTGGTCGCATCGCCGATATAGTCGACCGCGCGCTGCGCCTCGAGCGGAAGGAAGGTGCCGTCGGCGCGCGCGGTCAGCACGGCGGTGCCCATGGCGAGGACCTTGAGCGCGGCCTGGTTGGCGGCGAGCTCGGCCGGCTGGAGCGACCGGGCGATGCGGACGGCCGCAATCGTCTTGGGAGAAGGCATGACGGATCTCCTTCGCGGCCACCCCTTGGCGACCGCGTCGATGGTTTGCACTGTTCGGAAAGGTCAGAAGACCAGGTCGTGAAGAGCCCGGAGCCCGTTCAGGAAATTCGCCGCCGCCAGGAGCATCGCCAGCGACAACGCCGCGATCCAGCCCAGACGGGCGGCAGGTTCCAGATCATTATACTGCCTCCCTTGCCGGAGGAACGGGAGCCGCAGCCTGGGGCGGCGGTCGTGTCCGGCTGGGGTCATTATGGCTGCAATCGGGGCCGGTTCGGCAAGCCCGGCCGGCTGGGTATCCAATGGCTGGGTATCCCCGGCAGCCGGCGCCTCCGCCGCCTCCTCGGGCAGGGTCGCCGGTTCCAGTGCAAGCGCGCGCGTCTCGACCGACCCGGCGCCCCCTTCCTGCGCCGCGATCGCATCCCACCGGCGCGCCGCATCGCGCCGGGTGGCGACCCCAAGGGTGCGGATCGCCCGCTTGAGATGCAGGTCGACGGTGTGGTGGGAAATGCCGAGCTCGGCAGCGATCTCCTTCGACGACAGCCCCTGGCCGACCAGGCGCAGGCAATCGATTTGCCGGTCGGTCAGTCGCAGGGGATCGTCAGCGGACATCGTCCGCACTTTGCGCACAAGCCGGCGCCGATCTCAACCGAAGTGACGTCGACCGCCACATCGAATGCAAAATTTTTCGGACTCTCGGAACTGCAATCCGGTTCGAACCAGGACAGGTCGAAGCGACAGCTTCGCGTTCAAGCCGTCGATGGCGCCGTCTTTAGTCCGGCCCGCCCATATCGCCAATCGGAACTTCCGCCAGCAGGCGGTGTCGGTGTTCGACGCAGGCGTGGGATCGGGCGCGACAAAAAGATCGACGCGCCCGGCCTAAGGGACGGATCGTCGTTACGGTCGGGGACGGTGTCCTTCCCGACTTTGAGAACAAGGCATACACGCCGAACAGTACCCAAAGCACCATTTTAATCAGGAATTTAGCTCTAATATTTCAGAGTGATCGGCTTCATCGCATGCTACTAATGACATTTGCATAAGAGCAAAATTGGATACAAATTTAATTTGCATTACGTCAAAATAATCAATAGAGAATCGGCGTAATATTTTCAGCAGACAATTTCAAATAATTGACGCCCGACGATCAGGCTAAAAAAGGTAAAACATAAGGAAGTTATACTCCTATCTTCAAGCGCCGCACCGGCAATCGTAAGGCTCGTGGCTGCTGCATAGCCCACTAAACGCGTAAGAGATTGCCCCAACTTGCAACCATATTTGGACAACCGAGCGCAGCACAACCGGCGACATGCGTTGATACGGCTGAAACTATCCCTCGTAGCAACTGCCTTTACGCTTTCCGCAGGGGGAGCAACGGCCGCATCGTCGTCTGCCCGAATCCGCCAGTGCAATGCTTCGGAGTCGGTGGCAAAATGGGCCATCCCCAAAGCCTTCATCGGAGCGACGGTAATTTATCGCTTCTCGGACGGATCATCGAGCAAATTTGCCACACAGCTGAAGAACGCCTCCGCCACTACCGTATCAAGGTCGGAGTATTTCATCCGACCGGGCAGCGCTATGCTCGGTCAAAAGGGCGACTATTCGCGATCTTTATTCGGCATACTGTCATTGCAGGATGGGGTACCCGGGGACTTTATCTATCGCCGATGGCGGTACGGTGCGGCGGCGGATGGTATATGGCACGCCCCCGTCGGGCAGATCACGTCCATACCTTTTGATGAATACTCGAACATCAACGGATCGCCGCGGACCATCAATGGCCAGATGCGGGTGAAGCTCCTGGGTTGCGCTGACATAAGGACTGGCCAGCTTACCGAAGCTGCGAAGGTGTTCCGGGTGGTCCGTCCCGTCAGGGTCCGGGATGTCAGATCAGTACCGGCGGTGGAAAGCATCACGATACAGGATCTGCGATATTACATCTCGATCCGTCATGGTCTCATGCTGCGTCAAGATGGAGTGGGTGGCGCCACGATTATCGATCAGATCCTACGGTGAACGGACAAAGACGAGGCGTGATGTTTGGAAATCCCGTCCGGCCGTTGCTTCCGCTGATCCTTCTTACCTTGCTGTCCTGTTCGGACCGTGAAGATCAGCAGCGCTATGAAACGATCGACGTTCAGCGCGGCGACTTACGAGACATCGTCCAGGCCGTCGGCGATGTCCGCCAGCCCATCGAGATGATGGTGCCGGTTCTTGCCGACGCGCAGGTCGTGTCCGTTTCCGCCCGACTGGGTGATCACGTCGTAAAGGGACAGCCGCTTGCGCGCCTTTCGCTGCGTGAACCATCCGACGCTGCGAACGACGCTTCGATTGATCTCGAACAGGCGCGCATTGCGCTTGAGATCGCCCACAATCGGCAGGCGAAGGCTGCGGCGACCTTTGCCGGCGTCAAGCAGCTTCATGAAAAAGGGTTCGTTCCGAATGCGCGATTGGCTGCGGAAGCAAAGGATCTCGAGTCCGAGCAACTCAATGTTCGCAGTGCGGAGCGCAAGCTGGCGGCGTTGACGTCGAGAACATCCCGCCTGCGGACCCGGGTCGCTGAGCAGGAAATCCTTCGATCACCCTGTTCCTGCACGGTGGAGGATGTTTCGATCGTACCGGGTCAGATCGTCGGTCCCTCGCTCGCCGATGCGTTCTACCTGGCGGGCGGCGGCGACGCGCTTCAGGTCAAGGTAAAGGTCCCCGAACAGGATCTTGCGCGGGCACAGCAGGCGGAAAACATACGGTTCAGCGTCGATACGGCTCCAAACGAGACTTTTCCTGCGACCATCGCCTACATCAGCAACCGCCCGATCAAAGAGGGTCGGTTCATTTACTATACGATCTCGCTGTCGTTTACGCGTTCGAACCCGACCATTCGCCCCGGTATGACAGCCAATGTCGAGTTCGTGAATGCCGATGCACGCAACGTACTGAAGGTGCCGGTGAAGGCACTGTATTTCCGCCCCCCTGACTATATTCCGCTGATGACGCCCTCGATGACGAAGGCGCTGCAGAGTGCGAAAGATGCCGAGGAACGGCGACTGGCGATCGCTATGGGGGAAGGATATGAATTCGGCTTTCTGTTTTCGAAGGGGCTGCGGCGAATCTTCGTGCTGGAGGGCGGAAAGCCCGTTCGACGGCTGATCCGGGTAGGTGAACAGGGAGAGGATGTCTTTGCCGCGATCAGCGGCCTGCGGCCCGGCGAGACGGTCGTGCTGGGCGAGGCACGCCGGGTCCCTCCGAAAGAAACATGAGCCCGCTTATCGAAGCGCGCGGCGTCAGTCGCCGGTTCGGATCCGGCGCTACCCAAACGACCGCGGTGGATAGTGTCGACTTCGATCTGCATGCAGGCTCGTTCGTCGGCGTGATCGGGCCGTCGGGCTGCGGGAAATCTACCCTGCTCAACCTGATCGGTCTGCTCGACGCGCCGAGTGCCGGTACGCTGCGGATCGGCGAAGAAATCGTGACACCCGGCAAGCTGGATCGTCGCATCGCGCGTCTACGGCGGGACCGGATCGGCTTTCTCTTCCAGGATGCAGGGTTGCTGGCGAATATGTCGGTCATCGGCAATCTGACGCTGCCGCTGCGCTACATGGGCTGGTCCGGCAAACGAGCCCGGGAGAAGGCCTTCATGAAGCTCGCGGAGTATCATCTGCATGGCTTCGCAGACAGGCCGGTCGACAATCTGTCGGGTGGCGAGCGACAGCGGATCGCACTGCTGCGTGCGCTTCTGAAGGAGCCAGCGATCCTCATCTGCGATGAGCCGACGGCGTCGCTAGACGAGGCGAACAGCCTCGCAGTCATCGACGCGCTGGCCGCATCCGCAAGCCGCGGAACCTTGGTCGTGTGTTCCACCCATGACCCGCTTGTCATGGGCCGGTTGTCGCGTCGCCTCGCTATGCATCGGGGACGTCTCGAGGCGGATGAATGAACATCACGCTGCAGTCGGCGCTTTGGGGCATCGGCTCCGCCCGCTGGCGGAGTGGGACGATATTGATCACGGTCATGTGTGCTGTGAGCTCGGTCTTCTTCTGCACCGCGATCATCGGAGGCTTCGATGACATCCTGCGTCGGATGAGCTTCGGACGCTCTGCCTTTACGCTAACGATTCGTGCGAACGAGATCACGAACGAACGAGTAGGCCCGCCGAGTCTGGATGATCTGACATTCCTTCGCCAAGCCATGCCGCGAGCGACGGAAGCGGCGACTTGGACGACGGGCCGAGCTGCAGTCCGCTTCGAAAACGGCGCCGCCAATATTCCGGTCTATGGCGTGCTCGGTCAGTATCGGTCCGAACTGGATACGCCGCTTGCATCAGGCCGGTGGTTTACCGAAACCGAACTGGAGGAGAATGCGCGCGTCTGCCTGCTCGGTAGTGGCGCGGCAGATCAGCTCGGCGATGGCGCGACCGTGGGTCGAACGCTGCATCTTTCAGGCGTGAGCTGCGAAATCATCGGCGTGTTGCGATATCCGGATACACGTCCGGCGCGTCGTTTCGTCGACGCGGCGATCCTGCCCTTCCAGATCGTCAAACGATATTTTGGCCAGGAGGAGGAGCCGCGGCGAGCGGTGAGTTGGCTTACGCTCTTCTTTCCGGAAGGCGAAGACATGGCGGCCGCGCGAACGAGCGCAGACACGCTTCTGCGAAAGCGTCACGGTGTGCCGCAGACCCGGCTTTCGCCCTATCTCTTCGACGATCCCGAGGCGAGCGTCCGTGATCAGGAACGTCAACGGAACATGGTGGCGCGATTGCTTGCAAGTATCACGGCCATAGTCATCCTCGTCAGCGTCATTTGCTATTGCGCCGTGACGATCGCCGCTTGCCAACTTCGCCGGCGCGAATTCGCGATCCGGATGGCAATGGGTGCGCTCCGCCATAACGTCGCGCGACAGATCATCATCGAGAACCTTATTCTCACGATCGCGGGCTCGTTTCTCGGTGTGGCCTGCGGCTATTTACTGGCCCTCGTGGCGAGTTCTGTCTGGGACTGGCCGATCGCGATTTCCTGGCGGTATGCAGCCGCCCTAATCGCGTGCAATTTGGGCCTCGCCGCGTGTATCGGAAGCTATGGTGGGTGGTTAGCGGGCTCGACGCCCCCGGCCTCCGCGGCAAGATGACGTCACCGGACCGGAATGCCGGCCCGAGCCGCCGCGCCAAGCCGTCGGTTCCTCGAGGGACATTCGAACAATCCCGAACGCTTCCAGCTCGAAGGAAGCGCCGCAGCTTCATGCTGTCCGGCCAGCGCGGGATGCCGCCACTTCAGGAAATGGCGAGGGTTCGGATGCTCGCTGATATCAGGAAAGGGCGTCAAAAGCGCCATCCGGATCTAGGCGCGATCGCTACCTGATACCGCAATCGAAGATGGATGCCCGACAAGGATTCGAACCTTGATTGACGGAGTCAGAGTCCGCTCTCTTACCATTAGAGGATCGGGCAACGATCCATTGGGAGGCGGGCCTCTAGTCGCAAGTCGTCGAGGCTGTCAACCACTTATGCGGACGTCTCTTGTCGATCGTGCGATGAACCGTTACCTTCGCATCCAAGCACCGAACGACCGGTTCGCGGTCGTGACGGACGAGAACGATAAGAAGAAAGTTACGGCCGTGGGGGATGTTTCCGCCCGAGGGCCGTACGGACCGCGTGCCCACGCGCCCCGTCCGGCCCCACGATCGCCAGCGCATGGCCGCTGGCCGCAGGCGCGGCATTACGCCGCGCTGGATCTTGGCACCAACAATTGTCGCCTGCTCATTGCCCGGCCGCAGGGCCAGGGCTTCGCGGTCGTCGACGCCTTCAGCCGGATCGTTCGGCTGGGCGAAGGCCTCGCTGCGACCGGTCGCCTGAGCGACGAGGCGATCGAGCGGACCATCGCTGCCTTGCGGGTGTGCGCCGACAAGCTGAAGCGCCGCGACGTGGCGCTCGCCCGCTCGGTCGCGACCGAAGCGTGTCGCCGAGCTACCAACGGCCCGGAGTTCATCCAGCGTGCGTACCGCGAGACGGGCATCATGCTGGACATCATCTCGGCAGAGGAAGAGGCACGGCTGGCGGTGCTCGGCTGCCACGCGTTGATCGAGCCGGGCGAGGGGGCGGCGCTGGTCTTCGACATCGGCGGCGGGTCGACCGAGCTGGTCCTGGTCGACACGCGCAGCGCGGTGCCGACCGTGCTCGACTGGCACAGCGCGCCCTGGGGGGTGGTGTCGCTGACCGAAAGCGCGGCGAAGGACGGCTATGCCGCGATGCGCGCACTGGTGCGGGCCAGCTTCGCGCCGTTCGCCGGGCGCCTGCCACGCGACGTCGAGCGGCGGCGGTTGCTGGGCACATCGGGCACGGTGACGACGCTGGCCAGCGTACACCTCGGCCTCGACAGCTATGACCGCTCGGCGGTCGACGGACTCATCATGCCGGCGGGCGCGATGCGCGACGTCAGCCGACACATCGCCAGCCTGGACGTCGCCGGCCGCGCCAAGGTGCCGTGCATCGGCCCCGAACGCGCCGACCTGGTCGTCGCGGGCTGCGCCATCCTGGAGGAAATTCTGGACATCTGGCCCGCCGAACAACTCGGCATCGCCGACCGCGGCATTCGCGAAGGCATCCTGCGCCGCCTGATGGGGACCCGCCAGTGAGCCGGGGCGGCAGCGGCGGGCGGACCCGCGTCAAGACCGCGCGCGGACGGACAGCCCAATCGACCCGCTGGCTCGAGCGGCAGCTGAACGACCCGTACGTGAAGCGCGCGAAGGCGGAAGGCTATCGCAGCCGCGCGGCGTACAAGCTGACCGAACTCGACGAGCGATTCACGATCCTGCGCGGGGCGAAGCGGGTCGTCGACCTGGGCATCGCGCCGGGTGGATGGGCGCAGGTCGTACGCAAATACTGCCCCAAGGCCGCGATCGTCGGCATCGATCTGTTGCCGGTCGACCCGATCGACGGCGTCACCATCTTCCAGATGGACTTCATGGACGACAAGGCGCCCGACGTGCTGATCGAGGCATTGGGCGGCGCGCCGGACCTGGTCATCTCCGACATGGCGGCGAACACCGTCGGCCATCCCCAGACCGATGCATTGCGCACCATGGCCCTGGTCGAAACCGCGGTCGCCTTCGCGATCGACGTGCTGGAGAAGGGCGGCACCTTCGTTGCGAAGGTGTTCGCAGGCGGCGCGGATTCGGCGCTGGTGGCCGAGATGAAGCGCAATTTTACGAGCGTGAAACATGCCAAGCCCCCGGCCAGCCGGAAGGGGTCGAGCGAATGGTATGTCGTGGCACAGGGATTCAAGGGGAGGGCAGCGGAATAGCGCAGCTATTCCGCGTCACGGCCCGACCCACGGCCGGCGTCGCCTAAGCGACGACCGACGACGCGGCTTCGCCGCGGCGGGGCCATGACCGTTACGCTTCCGTCGTTGGGTGCCGAGCGAAGTCGAACCACTGTCCCTGTTCCACATTACGCCCGCGCATCGCCGGCGGCACGAAGAACGGTGGTTCGACAAGCTCAGCACGAACGGATTGAATTGGTCTCCACTCCGCCGTGTTCCCGCAAGGCGGGAGCCTAGGTGTGTCGGGCCGGCTGCTCGTGGCTGCGTGCTCCCACCTTCGCGGGAGGGCCGATGGGCCCGAACGCCCTGCCGCTTTTCATCGCTTCGTAAGCTTGATGACGCGACCGTTGCTGCCACGCTGCCCGTCCTCCAACAGCCAGATCGCACCGTCCGGCCCCTGATCGACATCGCGGATGCGGGTGCCCATTGGCCACTGGTCACCCTTGGTCGCGGAGGTCCCGTTCACATCGACCCGGATCAGCGCCTTCGACGACAGACCGCCGATGAAGAGATCGCCCTGCCACTCGGGGAACATCGCACCGGTATAGACGAGCAGTCCGGCCGGCGAGATGACGGGTGTCCACCAGACCTTGGGCGCTTCGAACCCGTCGCCGGGCGCGTGATCGGGGATGTCGTCGGTCGCAGCACCATAGTTGCGGCCGTTCGACACCTTGGGATAGCCATAGTTGCGGCCGGGCAGGATCAGATTGACCTCGTCGCCGCCCTCCGGCCCCATCTCCTGCTCCCACAGATTGCCCGCGCGGTCGAACGCGATGCCCAGCAGATTGCGGTGGCCATAGGACCAGACGGCCGGATGGAAGCCCTTGGCGGTCAGGCCCGGATCGCCCGCGGGCTTTCCGTCAAGTGTCAGCCGCAGCACTTTGCCCAGTGTCGCCTTCGGGTCTTGCGCAGGGGTGAACTTCTGCCGCTCGCCATTGGTGAAGAACAGGTGCCGGCCATCGGGGGCAAAGGCGATGCGGCCGGAATAATGGCCATTACCCTCGACGAACGGCGTCGCGCGGAACAACTCGGTGATACCGGTCAACTGTTCCGCTCCGGCTGCGCCCGACAGCACGCCGCGCGCCAGTACCACGCCCTTGCCGCCGGCGCCGGCGGTCGAATAGCTGAAATAGACCTGCCGGTTCCGCGCGAAGCCCGGCGCAAGAACGACGTCCATCAATCCGCCCTGGCCGGCACTGTCGACCGGGATCGTCGCGATGGTGCGCTTCTGCCTGCCGTCGCCCGACAGCAGCAGCATCTCGCCGGCCTTTTCGGTCACCAGCAATCGCCCGTCGGGAAGAAAGGCCATCGCCCAGGGGGAGGTCAGATCGGCGACCTCGGTAACGGCGAACGGAAGCCCCGCGGTCGCGGTACCCTGCCCTGCCGGGGTCGGCGCAGCGGCATTCTGCGCATTGCCGGGGGTCGTTTCGGTGCAGGCGATGAGAGTCGTGGCAAGCAGGATGGCGGTGAGACGCATGAAGATGTTCCCGGGAAAATGTTCCACGGCAACGCCCAAGTCGGATCGAGGTTTCGCGTGTTACGCTATCGCCGCGCGTCGCGCACGGCCGCACCGATGACGCCGGCCAGGCGGCCGAGCTTGCGCAGGTCGGTTATCACCGCCCAGACAAACATGCGCACCGCGAGCAACGGGAGCCCGATCACCAGCACCGCCAGACCGAGCGCCGCGCTGCCTTGGTCGCGGTCGGGCCGGCCCAGGGTACGGCGTACGTCCCGCGGCATCGCAACGGCGGCTTCGGCGACGATCTTGCCTTCGTACATGATGCGCTTCTCCAACGGATGGACTGATCCTGGCACAAAGTGGGTTAAAGCCGCGCTAATCGTCCACGCCGCTTGCGCGCACGCCCGCTTCGCTCTATATCCCGCATGCCTTCTCGACATCGTCATACATGCCGAGGCTGGTCCCACCGGGGCCGGCAGCGAGGTTGCATGTTCGTATCTGGAGACTGGCGTTTGGCCGACATCGCGCATCTGACCGCGCTCATCGAACCCGAAGCGAAGGCTTTGGGGCTGGACCTCGTGCGCGTGAAGATGTTCGGCGGCCAGTCCGACCCGACGCTGCAGGTCATGGCCGAACGGCCCGACACGCGTCAGCTGACGATCGACGACTGTGCCGACCTGTCGCGCCGTATCTCCGACGTGTTCGACGCGCTGGAGGAAGCGGGCAAGGATCCGATCGATTACGCCTATCGCCTGGAAGTGTCGTCGCCCGGCATCGACCGTCCGCTGACCCGCCTGAAGGACTATGCCGACTGGGCGGGGCATGAAGCGCGCGTGACGCTTGCGGAGAAGATCGACGGGCGCAAGCAACTGAACGGCACGCTCGCCGGCATCGAAGGCGACACCGTCACCGTCGACGTCCGCGGCCATCAGCCGATGACCGTCCCCTTTGCCCAAATTTCCGACGCGAAGCTCGTCATCACCGACAAGCTGATCGCCGCAACCGCACCATTGTCGACGCAGGGCGCCGACAAGATCATCGAAACTGAGGAATAAGCGCAATGGCCTCGTCCCCGTCCGGCGGCATCACCGCAAACCGCGCCGAACTGATCGCGATCGCCGATTCGGTTGCGAAGGAAAAGCTGATCGACAAGGCCATCGTCATCGAGGCGATGGAGGACGCGATCCAGCGCGCGGCCAAGAACCGCTATGGCTCGGAAAACGACATCCGCGCAAAGCTCGATCCGAACACCGGCGATCTGCGTCTGTGGCGCGTCGTCGAGGTGGTCGAGCAGGTCGACGACTATTTCAAGCAGGTCGACCTGAAGGGCGCGAGAAGTTGCAGAAGGACGCCCAGGTCGGCGACTTCATCGTCGATCCGCTGCCCCGATCGAATTCGGCCGCATCCAGGCGCAGGCATCGAAGCAGATCATCTTCCAGAAGGTCCGCGATGCCGAGCGCGAGCGCCAGTATGAAGAATTCAAGGATCGCCAGGGCGAGATCATCATCGGCGTCGCCAAGCGCGTCGAATTCGGTCACATCGTCGTTGATCTGGGCCGCGCCGAAGGCGTCATCCGCCGCGACCAGCAGATCCCGCGCGAACTGGTCCGCGTCGGCGACCGCGTCCGTTCGATCATCCTGAACGTCCGCCGTGAGAACGCGGGCCGCAGATCTTCCTCAGCCGCGCGCATCCGGACTTCATGAAGAAGCTGTTCGCGCAGGAAGTGCCGAAATCTACGACGGCATCATCGAGATCAAGCCGCCGCGCGCGACCCGGGCAGCCGCGCCAAGATCGGCGTCATCAGCCATGATTCGGGCATCGATCGGTCGGCGCCTGCGTCGGCATGAAGGGCAGCCGCGTGCAGGCGGTCGTCCAGGAAATGCAGGGTGAGAAGATCGACATCATCCCCTGGTCGCCCGACACCGCGACCTTCGTCGTCAACGCGCTGCAGCCGGCGAACGTCGCCCGCGTCGTCATCGACGAGGAAGAGGACCGCATCGAGGTCGTCGTTCCCGACGATCAGCTCAGCCTCGCCATCGGCCGTCGCGGCCAGAACGTGCGTCTGGCCAGCCAGCTGACCGGCAAGGCGATCGACATCCTGACCGAGACCGATTCGAGCGAGAAGCGGCAGCAGGAATTCGTGGCCAACAGCGAGATGTTCCAGAACGAGCTCGACGTCGACGAGACGCTGGCGCAGCTGCTCGTCGCCGAAGGCTTCGGCGCGCTGGAAGAGGTCGCTTATGTCGAGCTCGACGAACTGGCGAGCATCGAGGGCTTCGACGAGGATCTGGCGCAGGAGCTCCAGAGCCGCGCCGCCGAAGCGCTCGAGCGGCGCGAGACCGCGCAGCGCGAAGAGCGCCGCGCCCTGGGCGTCGAGGACGCGCTGGCCGAGATGCCGTATCTGACCGAAGCGATGCTGGTCACGCTCGCAAGGCGGGGATCAAGACGCTCGACGACCTTGCCGACCTGGCGACCGACGAACTGATCGCGAAGAAGCGCCAGGAACCGCGCCGCCGCAACGATGCCGACAAGCCGGCACCGCAGCGCGAAGGCGACAAGGCGGCGTTCTGGGCCAGTACGGTCTGTCGGAAGAGCAGGGTAACGAGATCATCATGGCCGCCCGCGCCCACTGGTTCGCGGACGAAGAGCCGGCTCAGGAGGACGCTGATGCGGAATCCGAGCAATGATACGGGTCGGCTGACCAGCACAAAAGGTCGTCGCCCCCGCGCAGGCGGGGGTAAATTCTGGCTGAATGGCGAGGAGCCGCAACGTCTGCCAGAATTGATGCCCGCCCTCGCGGTCTCCGCAAAGTGCTACTTTGCGGAGCGCCCCTTCGCGGAACGACGAATTACGATTGGGAGGTGCGGCATGAACGACCGCACCTGCATCCTCTCGCGCGACTCCGGGCCGCGCGAGGGGCTGATCCGGCTTGCCCTTTCCCCGACGGTGACGTCGCCCCCGACGTGCGTGCCAAGGCCCCCGGCCGTGGCGCGTGGATCGGGGTGACGCGCGCCGAACTGGAAACGGCCATCGCCAATGGCAAGCTTCGCGGCGCACTGGCGCGGGCCTTCAAGGGCGCGCCCCTGTCGATCCCGACCGATCTTCCGGCGCGAATCGCGACCCAGCTCGAACGCGCGGCGCTGGACCGCTGGGGCTGGAGGCAAAGGCAGGACATCTGCTGATCGGTGCCGAACGCATCGAAACCGCAGCACGCAGCGGCCAGCTGCACCTCCTGCTCCACGCGCACGACGCGCCCCCGATGGGGCGGCCAAGCTGGCACAGGCGTGGCGCGTAGGGTCGGATCGCGAAGGCTCGACCCTCAAGGGCTTGGTTTTGCCGGTGACACGCACCACATTGTCCGTGCATTGGGCCGCGAAAATGTGGTACATGCTGCCTGACGGACGCCCAGGCGGCCAAGCGGGTGCGCGACGCGCTGACCCGCTGGCTGCATTTTATCGGACCGAACGTGCCGCTGAACCTTGCGCCGATGACGCGCGAGGCCATCGGCACCGACATTACGGCCGACCCGACCGCGGGTCGGCGAGCAAGGAATTTGAGCGAGCGCATGAGCGACACCGACAACGACAAGCCGAAACTCGGAATGCGCGCACCCTTGGGCTGAAGCCACGGTCAGACCGCAAGGTGAAGCAGAGCTTCACCACGGCCGTAGCAATACGGTGGGTCGAAGTGAACGCCGCCGCGTGCTCGCCCGC
Source organism: Roseomonas aeriglobus (assembly GCA_016937575.1). NCBI lineage: Bacteria > Pseudomonadati > Pseudomonadota > Alphaproteobacteria > Acetobacterales > Roseomonadaceae > Muricoccus > Muricoccus aeriglobus. Next base: position 18,112 of record JAFHKN010000006.1, read on the forward strand.
AGGTGGCAACCGACCGACGCGCCGGTGCAGGACGTGCCTGAGGCAGCACCGGCCCGACCCCGGTCGCCACGCCCGCCCCGGCCCCGCGCCCGCCGCATCCGACAATCTGTCGCCGCAGAGCGTCAGGCCAAGCTGCTGCGCGAAGCCGAAGAGCAGGCATGGCTCGCTTGAGGACGCGCGTCGCCGCGAAGAGCAGGCGCGTGCCCAGGCAGCCGAAACGAAAGCCGCGCGGCCGAGCGTGCCGCGCGGAACCGAACGGCCAAGCCTGCCCCCGCCGAGCCCACCCGGCACCGACCTGCGCCGGCGCCCGAGCCTGCGCCGGCGCCCGACCCGCCCCGCCCCGCCCGGCGCCGGTCGCCGACGTCCACCGCCAAGCCGACGCCCCGTCCGCGCCGAAGCCTGCGCCGCGCCGGCCCCTGGCCCGAACCGATCACCTGATGCCGATGCCTCGCGCCCGCACCGCGCCGCTTCACGCCGGTCGCGTCCGGAATCCCGAAGCCGGCACCCAAGCCGCGCCAGCCCTGGCCGACGCCGCCCGCGCATCGTCGCCGCGCGCGTCGGCGGCAACGCGCCGCAGCGCTCGATGCCCTCGGGTGTCGCGACGCCGCGCAACAACGCGCACCGGCCTCCGCAGCAGCGCGACCGCAAGGGGACGAGCCCGCGTGGCAAGCTGCCGTCAACCGTGCGCTCAAACGAAGACGGTGCGCGCTCGCAGCCTCGCGGCACTCAAGCGTGCGCGCGAAAAGGAAAAGCGTGGCTTTGGCGGCCCGCGCGAGCCGCAGGCCAACAGGTCCGCGATGCAGGTCCCGAGACGATCACGGTCGCGAACTCGCCAATCGTATGGGGAACGCGGCGCCGACCTGTGAAGGCGCTGTTCAGATGGCATGCCGTCACGATCAACGCGTCGATCGATCAGGACACCGCCGAACTGCTGTGACCGAATCGGCCATAACATCGTTCGCGTCAGCGATTCGGACATCGACCTGCGACCGACACGTCGAGGATGCGCCCGAGCCTGCGCCCGCCCGCCGTCGGACGATCATCCACGTCGACCATGCAAGACTCGTGCTCGATGCCCTTCCGGCACGACGTGTGAAGGGCGAAGCCGCGCATCACCCAGCACATCGGTTATCAGTGACGGTTGAAGGACAATCAAGATCACTTCCTCGACACGCCCGGCCACGAAGCGTTCACCGCCATGCGTGCGCGTGGTGCCGACGTGACCGACATCGTGGTGCTGGTGGTCGCCGCCGACGACGGGCTGATGCCGCAGACGATCGAGGCGATCAACCACACCAAGGCGGCCGGCAAGCCGATGATCGTGGCGATCAACAAGATCGACAAGCCCGAAGCCAACGCCCAGCGCGTGCGCGAGCGCGACGTGCAGGTCGAAGCCATGGGCGGCGACACGCAGGACGTCGAAGTGTCGGCGAAGAACCGCACCGGTCTGGACGCGCTGATCGAGAAGATCCAGCTCCAGGCCGAACTGATGGAACTGGCCGCCAACCCCGACCGTGCGGCCGAAGGCACCGTGGTCGAGGCAAAGCTCGACAAGGGCCGTGGTCCGGTCGCGACCGTGCTCGTCACGCGCGGCACGCTGAAGGTGGGCGACGTGTTCGTCGTCGGCGCCGAAAGCGGCAAGGTTCGTGCGCTGGTCGACGACAAGGGTCGCCAGATCAAGTCGGCCGATCCGTCGATGCCGGTCGAAGTGCTCGGCATCTCGGGCACACCGTCGGCCGGCGACAATCTGCCATCGCGGAACGAGGCGCCGCGAGGTCGCGAATTCGCCAGGGTGTTGACGCAGAAGCGCACGACGCGGCCCGCCAGCCTGGAATCGATGTTCTCGGCGCTGAAGGCCAAGCAGGCGATCGAATATCCGCTCGTCGTGAAGGCCGATACGCAGGGAACGGTCGAGGCGATCGTCGCGTCGATCAACAAGATCTCGACCCGATGACATCCGCGCCCGCATCCTGCATTCGGGCGTCGGCGGCATCACCGAGAGCGACGTGAACGTGGCGGCCGCCAGCGGCGCCCCGATCATCGGCTTCAACGTGCGCCCGAACGCCAACGCCCGGCAGATCGCCGAGCGCCACAAGGTCGCGTTGAAATACTATGACGTGATCTACGACCTGACCGACGAAATTCGCGCCGGCATGGCGGGGCAGCTGGGGCCGGAAGCGTTCGAAACGGTCGTCGGCCGCGCCGAAATCCGCGAGGTCTTCTCGGCGGGCAAGCATGGCAAGGCGGCGGGTCTGCTCGTCACCGAAGGCGTTATCCGCAAGGCGCTCAAGGCGCGTATCACCCGGGCGGATGTCATCATCTACCAGGGCGAAATCGCCTCGCTCCGCCGCTTCAAGGACGATGTCGCCGAAGTGCGCGCGGGTCTGGAATGCGGTGTCACGTTCAGCCAGAACTTCACCGACATCAAGCCCGGCGACTATCTGGAAACGTTCGAAGTCGAGCTGCGCGAGCGGACTTTGTAAGTCTTTCCTCTCCCTGCGGGAGAGGAAGGGAGCCGCGAAGCGGCGGAAAGGTGAGGGCAGGTAAGGGCGAGATTTCTGCCCTCACCCTCCCACTCGGCTGACGCCGAGCGGGTCCCTCCCTCTCCCGCCGGGAGAGGGAATTATGAAATCCGAACCGCAAGAGAAATCCGTCCGCACGCTGCGCGTCGGCGAGCAGGTCCGCCACATCCTGAGCGAAATCCTGCAACGTGGCGACGTGCACGACGACGTGCTGACCAGCCATGTCGTCAGCATCACCGAAGTCCGCATGTCCCCCGACCTGCGCCACGCAACCGTCTTCGTGAAGCCGCTGCTGGGCAAGGACGAGGATGCGGTGCTGAAGGCTCTCAGGACCAACACCGCCTATCTCCAACGCGAGGTCGCCCACCGCGTGAAGATGAAATACGCCGCGCGGCTGAAATTCCTGGCCGACGAAAGCTTCGACGAAGGCAGCCACATCGACGCGATCCTGCGCTCGGATCAGGTGGCGCGCGATCTTGACGGGGATTGAGGTAAGACGCATCTTACCGGCGTGGGATTCGAAATCACCTTGTCGTCGAAAGGACAGATCGTCCTGCCGAAGGACGTGCGCGATGCGCTCGACCTGCGCCCGGGCGAGCGGCTGACGTTGGAGCGGATCGGCCGGCGGATCATCATCGAACAGGCCGAACCGCCGCGCGAAAAGATCAGCTATGCCGAATTTCGTCGCCGCGTGCCCGCCTATGAGGGCAAGCCGGTTTCGGTCGAGGACATGACCGCGCAGATCGGCTCGCTGTTTCACGACTGGAAGGGCTGACCGCTTGGTCGCCGTCGACACCAATATCATCGTCAGGCTGATCGTCGCGGACGATGAGACGCAGCTTCAACGCGCGCTGGCATTGGCGGCGACCGAGCCGATGTATGTCTCCCTGACCGTTTTGGTCGAAACCGATTGGGTTCTCCGGTCCGTGTACGGCTATGACCGCGGCCGCATCGTCGTCGCCATCGCCAGCCTGTACCAGGCCTTCGACATCGTCTTCGAGAATCCGGCCGACGTCCGGTGGGCACTCGAACGCTATGCCCTCGCAGGCGAATTCGCCGATTACCTTCATATCTCGGCGGCCCGACCGGCGGGTCGATTCGCCTCCTTCGAGCGCCGTCTTGTCTCGCGCGCGGGCGACGAGCCCCCCGTCGCGGTGGAGTGCCTCAACTGATGGCCAAGCTCTATTTCTACTACGCCAGCATGAATGCGGGGAAATCGACGACCCTGCTCCAGGCCGACTTCAACTATCGCGAGCGCGGCATGCGGACGATGCTGTTCACCGCCGCGATCGACGATCGCTACGAAGCGCGGACGATCACGTCGCGGATTGGGCTCGCCATGCCGGCGATCGCCTTCGACGCCGCGACCGATATCGGCGCGTGCGTCGCTGACCAGCATGACGAGACGAAGGTCGATTGCGTGCTGGTCGACGAGGCGCAGTTCCTCACTCCCGAACAGGTCGCGCAGCTGGCCTGGGTCTGCGACGTGCTGGGCGTGCCGGTGCTCGCCTATGGCCTGCGCACCGATTTCCAGGGCGCGCTGTTCCCGGGGTCCGCGCGGTTGCTGGCGGTCGCGGACGCGCTGGTCGAGATCAAGTCGGTGTGTCTGTGCGGGCGTAAGGCGACGATGAACGCGCGGATCGGCGCCGATGGCCGTGCGGCGAGCGAAGGCGCGCAGACCGAGATCGGCGGCAACGACCGCTATGTCGCGCTCTGCCGCCGCCATTTCGCCGAGGCGCTGGCGGGCGAGCTGGTGCTGGCGACCGCAGGGACCGCGACGTGAACGAGACGCTCTAACCATCGCCACTTGGCTGATCCCGCTGGTCATCGCGATCGTGTTCCATGAAGTCGCGCATGGCTGGGTCGCCCGCGCGCTCGGCGATCCAACCGCGGCGCGACTCGGGCGGCTGACGCTGAATCCGATCCGCCACGTCGATCCGATCGGCACGGTCGGCCTGCCGCTGCTGCTGGCGGTCACGGGCGCGCCGGTGTTCGGCTGGGCGAAACCCGTGCCGGTCGTCGCATCGCGCCTGCGCAATCCGCGCTGGCACATGATGCTGGTCGCGCTAGCCGGGCCGGGTATCAACGTGCTGCTCGCGCTCGCGGCGGCGCTCGGGCTCGCCGCGCTCGTCGGCACCGGAAGCGCCGGCGACGGCGGCGCCGCGGCGTTCGTCGCGCGCAACCTGCTCAACTTTCTGCTGATCAACGTCTTTCTGGCGATTTTCAACCTGATCCCGCTGCCGCCGTTCGACGGCGGCCACGTCGTCGAGGGGCTGTTGCCGCGCAGCGCCGTGCCGGCGTGGCAGAAGCTGGCGCGCGTCGGTTTTCCGCTGCTGATCGTCCTGCTGCTCGTCGTCCCCACGATCCTGCCGCAGGCCGATATCGTCGCGCGCGCGGTGGTGCCGATCGTCCGTGCGGTCGCGGCGGCTTCCTGGGCCTGGCCGGCGTCGCTATCTGACGCCGATGCATGGTTGGGTGATTCTCGACAAGCCGCTGGGCTTGGGGTCGACGCAGGGCGTGTCCGCGGTGAAGCGGGCACTGCGGCAGGGCGGCTATGGCAAGGCGAAGGTCGGCCATGGCGGCACGCTCGACCCGCTGGCGACCGGCGTGCTGCCGATCGCGGTGGGCGAAGCGACGAAGCTCGCCGGTCGGATGCTCGACAGCGACAAGGTCTATGATTTCACGATCCAGTTCGGAACGCAGACCGACACGCTCGATGCCGAAGGTGCCGTGATCGCGCAGAGCGACGTGCGGCCGACGCTGGCGGCGGTGGAGGCGGTGCTGCCGCACTTTACCGGCGGAATCGCGCAGGTCCCGCCGAAATACTCCGCGCTGAAGGTCGATGGCGCGCACGGGCGTATGACTTGGCCCGCGCGGGAGAGGACGTGCAGCTCGCGAGCCGCGATGTGGTGATTCACAGCCTCCAAATCCTCCCCGGTACGGGGAGGGGACCGCCGGCGAAGCCGGTGGTGGAGGGGGCAGGCCGCAGATGGTGTCGCCTGTGGAGCCCCCCTCCACCAGCCTGCGGCTGGTCCCCCTCCCCGTACCGGGGAGGATTTGGAGGACGTCACCCTCACCGCCCACGTCTCCAAGGGCACGTACATCCGCAGCCTGGCCCGCGACATCGCCGTGGCGCTCGGCACCGTCGGCCATGTCACCATGCTCCGCCGAACGAAGGCCGGGCCGTTCACCCTGCCCGACGCGATATCGCTGGACAAATTGGACGAAGTCGCTAAGGGCGGCACCCTTGAACAGATACTCCTGCCACTGAGGGCGGGGCTGGACGACATCCCGGCTCTACCCCTCGACCCCGACCAGGCAGGGGCGCTCCGACAGGGGCGTGTGCTGGTCGGGATCGCCGAAGACGATGGCCAGTATTTCGCGTGTGTGGAGGATACTCCGGTCGCGCTGATCGAGGTCAGCCACGGGGAAGCCCGTGTCGTCCGCGGCTTCAATCTGTAGACGATGTCGAAGGAAACACCATGTCGATTACCGCAGAACGCCGTCAGGAAATCATCAAGGACCACGCCCGCGCCGAAGGCGACACCGGGTCGACCGAGGTCCAGGTCGCCATCCTGACCGAGCGCATCCGCAACCTGACCGAGCATTTCAAGGGCCACGCGAAGGACAACCACTCGCGCCGCGGCCTGCTGATGATGGTCAACAAGCGTCGCTCGCTGCTCGACTATCTCCGCAAGTCGGATGGCGATCGCTATCTGGCCCTTATCGCGAAGCTCGGCCTTCGCAAGTAACACCAGGGGCGCCTTCGGGTCGCCCTTGTCGCATTCGGGGCCGCGCAATCCGGCGTGCGCCCTGGCAGACGGAACCTCCGTCGCACGGGGCTGCAAGGGCAGCCCTAAAACGGGTCCCACGAAAGTATCACTTTCGTGGGGATCTAAAGGCCCGGCCGGCATCTGGCCGCCGGAGTGAAGGAAACCAAATGTTCGACAAGAAGACTGTATCGATCGAGTGGGGCGGCAAGACGCTGACGCTCGAAACGGGCAAGGTTGCCCGTCAGGCCGACGGCGCGGTGATCGCGACGCTCGGCGAAACCGTGGTGCTGTGCGCCGTCACCGCCGCGAAGACCGTCAAGGAAGGGCAGGACTTCTTCCCGCTGACCGTCCACTATCAGGAAAAATTCTCCGCCGCCGGTCGCATTCCGGGCGGCTTCTTCAAGCGTGAGCGTGGCGCGACCGAAAAGGAAACCCTGGTCAGCCGCCTGATCGACCGTCCGATCCGCCCGCTGTTCCCCGAAGGCTTTTACAACGAAATCAACGCCATCGCTCAGGTGCTGAGCTATGACGGCGAGAACGAGCCCGACATCCTGGCGATGGTCGCAGCCTCGGCCGCGCTCACCATCTCGGGCGTGCCCTTCATGGGCCCGATCGGCGCCGCGCGCGTCGGGTATGTGAACGGCGAATATGTCCTGAACCCGACCGACGAACAGGTCGCCGAGGGTGACCTCGACCTGGTCGTCGCCGCGACCTACGACGCGGTGATGATGGTCGAATCCGAAGCCAACGAGCTGTCGGAAGAGGTCATGCTGGGCGCGGTGCTGTTCGCGCACGACGCCTGCCGCGAAGTCGTCAAGGCGATCGTCAAGCTTGCCGAACAGGCCGCCAAGGATCCGTGGGAGCTGGACAAGGTCGACGACAAGTCGGCGACGCTCGCCAAGCTGAACGACATCATCGGCGCCGACATCGCCGCCGCCTACAAGCTGACCGACAAGCAGCAGCGCCAGGTCGCGCTGAACGAAGCGCGCGCCAAGGCGCGGGACGCCTTCGCCGACCTGAAGGAAAGCGATCCGGCGCAATATCTCGGCACGCTGAAGCTGGTGAAGAAGCTGGAAGCGAACATCGTGCGCGGCGCCATCCTGAAGGATGGCAAGCGCATCGACGGCCGCACCACCACGCAGATCCGCCAGATCGAAGCAGAAACGCACTTCCTGCCGCGTGCCCACGGCTCGGCGCTGTTCACCGCGGCGAGACGCAGACGATCGCGACCGCGACGCTCGGCACCCGCGACGCGGAGCAGATGATCGACGGCCTGGGCGGCCTGTCGTACCAGCACTTCATGCTGCACTATAACTTCCCGCCCTATTCGGTCGGTGAAGTGGCCGCTTCGGTGCGCCGGGCCGCCGCGAAGTCGGTCACGGCAAGCTCGCCTGGCGCGCGCTGCACCCGGTGCTGCCGTCGAAGGAAGACTTCCCCTACACGATCCGCCTGACCAGCGACATCACCGAGTCGAACGGCTCGTCGTCGATGGCGTCGGTCTGCGGCGGTTCGCTGGCCCTGATGGACGCCGGCGTGCCGATCAAGCGCCCGGTGTCGGGCATCGCGATGGGCCTGATCCTCGAGGGCAAGGACTTCGCAATCCTCAGCGACATCCTGGGTGACGAAGATCACCTAGGCGACATGGACTTCAAGGTGGCGGGCACGTCCGAAGGCATCACCACGATGCAGATGGACATCAAGATCGCCGGCATCACCAAGGAGATCTTCGAGGCCGCGCTGCATCAGGCCAAGGAAGGCCGTGCGCATATTCTTGGCGAAATGAACAAGGCGCTGGGCGAGACCCGCTCGGAGCTGTCGGCGCACGCGCCGCGCATCGAGACCTTCACAATCGACAAGTCGAAGATCCGCGAAGTTATCGGCACCGGCGGCAAGGTCATCCGCGAGATCGTCGCGACGACCGGCGCCAAGGTCGACATCGACGACGAGGGCGTGATCAAGGTCTCGTCGAGCGATCCGTCGCAGATCGAAGCCGCGATCAACTGGATCAAGGGCCTGGTCGAAGAGGCCGAGGTCGGCAAGATCTACACCGGCAAGGTCAACATCGTCGACTTCGGTGCCTTCGTGAACTTCATGGGTGGCAAGGACGGCCTCGTCCACGTCAGCGAGATGAAGAACGAGCGCGTCGAGAAGCCGACCGACGTCGTGTCGGAAGGCCAGGAAGTGAAGGTCAAGGTCCTCGAAATCGACCGCGCGGCAAGGTGCGCCTGTCGATGCGTGTCGTCGACCAGGAAACCGGCGAAGAGCTGGAGGACACCCGTCCTGCCCGCGAACCGCGCGGCGAGCGTGGCGATCGCGGCCCGCGCGGCGATCGTGGCGGCGACCGCGGTGGTGACCGTGGCGGCCGCGGCGGCGATCGTGGCGATCGCGGTCCCCGTCGGGACCGTGGCGACCGCGGTCCGCGCCGCGAGCGCAGCGAAGGCGGCAAGGACGAGGGCCCCGAGCCCGAATTCGCGCCCGCGTTCCTGACGGGCGACAAGGACTAAGTCCTTCGCGACAAGTTACCGTGCCGGAAAGGTATGGGGAGGATGGGCCCCGGAGAGCGATCTCCGGGGCCTTTCTCTTGCGCGTCCGCCGCCACTCGCCGCGCTGTGCTCCGGCGAAGGCCGGAGCCCTGGCGACTGCGGCCCCCGTCCGCCGCCGCTCCGGCTTTCGCCGGAGCACAAGCACGACCTGCTTCGCCTAAAACAGACTCGCGCGATGGCGCGCCTGAAAATACCATTTTCCTACATGACCCGCTTTGGTGCAGCGTAGCGCCATGACGCGCACCAACCTCTCCGCCAGCCCAGCCGAATTTCACACGAAATTTTCACACGCCATATGGGTGAGCTTTGTGAACTTTGCCGCCGCGGCTGCGATCCTCGCCGCACCGGTCGCAACCGCGCAGACCTTGCCACCCGGCCTGACCGAGCGCGTCACGCAGATCGCGAAAGACCGATGCCGGCAAGGTCGGTGCCTATGCGGTCGATATCGACACCGGGGCGACGCTGGCCATCAACGCCGACGACCGTTTCCCCATGGCGAGCGTGGTGAAACTGGCGATCGCCGCGACCTATCTCGACGGCGTCGACAAGCGTCGTTGGAGCCTGGCGACGATGCACACGCTCGACGAGGGGATGCGCGTCCGCTCCGACGGCATCACCGACACGCTGCCGCACGCCGGCGTCGCGCTGTCCGGCGCGAATCTGATCGAGCTGTCGCTGACCGTTAGCGACAATACGGCGACCGACATGCTGTTGAAAGCGGTTGGCGGCCCTGCCGCGGTCACCCGCTGGCTGCAGGCGAAGGGATCGCGGGTCAGCGCGTCGACCGTACGATTGCGCGGCTGCTGATCGACGTCAGCGGCCACACCCCCGATCCGAAACTGGCCGATGGCCC
>JAFHKN010000007.1 GCA_016937575.1 Roseomonas aeriglobus
TCGGAGTGGATGAACTGGCGGCCGTGACTGGATTGCGACGGCTCGCGCTAGTACCCCTGTCGATTCTACTAGTTATCGCTACGTCACGGATCCGGATCGGGTCGCCTGTCGCTGATTGCCTCCCTAAGCGGCGGTGCTAGCTATCCCCTGTACCTGATACACCCCCTATTCTTCTTCCTGGCGGCCCGTCTTCTTCCAGCAAACTCAATATTTTTTAGCCTAATCCTGCTTGGAGCAATCATAGTCGCAGTGCTTATCGATTATATGATCGACAAGCCACTGCAACGACGGATCAAAGCGGCGGGCTGGTAATATGAATCCTGCCCTTAACTCGATACCGCCACAACTTTTCATGGCATCGACTATTGCCCGGATGTGGCGGACAAACATCTTTGCAAGCTACCTTATTCTATCGGTGGCATGCGCAATCTATGCGCAGTCGATCGGTCGCACTTTTCTATCGAACGATCTTCTTGATGGGTTTACCATTCAAGTTACCTATATCTGGAATTATTTTTCCGGCGGAAACTCGATATTTAAATTAGAGCCCCTGTTATGGATTCACTCCGCTCGAGCATTGATCGCTTATATTTTTGTCAGTGTTGAAGATATTTTTGGAGTTGGATCCACCTCATTTTTAATACTTCTAATGTATTTGCCGATTGTCAAGGAGTTCGCCAACGCAAAGAGAGGTTTTTTTGTTTTTGCACTTCCTTTATCGATTTTAGTTTTTAGTCCCAGAACTGCGCTGGTCATTGTATCCGTAGCATATCTGCTGATGTTTATATTTCGCGGAAAGGCATATCTTTATCTTTTGCCTTCTTTATTTCTGTCGACGTTAAGCTCGGGAGTTGTTCTTAGTAATTTGATTATTACACTACTTTTGGTTCGGAATTATCGCCGAAGGTCGTTCGCGTTGTATCTATATGCCTCTACGTTAGCTATATCTTTGTTGATATCTGTTGGCGATAAGTATATCGGATTTAATGAACAGAGAGCAGGATATAATTCAACGGTATATGGCGCGTCAGGAATCAGCGCGATTATTTCCCGTAGCACGATTTTTGTTTCTTTGCAGGAAGGAAATTTTGTGCGCTTTTTTGCCTATATAGCACTCGCCGTACTAGCGATGCTCTTGTTGTTTGTGTCGATACGGATGCGTCGCTATCGTGGCTACGCTGCGATCCTGCTGGCGGCGGTCCCATCTGTGTTTCTGGAAGGGCTGGGTTTCGTTTCGCTGCTTGTTCCGGTTCTTTTGCTCATGGCAGGGCGCCCGCTGCCCTGGCGCCCTGAGCCCGTGGAGCGGACCATTGGCTGACATTCTCGATGCGTTGCGCGACCGAGTTTTGTTCGTGTCTTATGGCGGTGGCCATGCGGCTTCGCTGGCACCGGTGGCGAAGGAGTTGGAGCGTCGCGGCGTCCCCTTCTCGATCCTCGGACTGACGACGGCGGCGTCCTATTTCGCGCGTCATTCGCTGGAGCCGCTGGGCATGGCCGATCTTGTCGGCCGCGTCCCGGGCTATGAACATGCCGTGAAGACCGGCGAACGCCTAGCGGCGGGGCAGCCACGGCATGGTGCCGTATCTGCAACGGAAACCGCCGCCTATCTTGGGGCGGGATATATCGCGCTGGAGAGGATGTATGGCGCCGAGGAAGCGCAACGACGCTACGACAGGTTCAACCGCCAGAGCTTCCGTCCGCTTGATTTCTTCGACCGGCTGTTCGCAGCTGTCCGGCCGCGCGTTTTGGTGGCGACTAATTCGCCTCGCTCGGAACAGGCGGCGTTGAGTGCAGCCGGCTCCGCGGGGATCGCGTCGCTGTGTCTGGTCGACCTGTACGCAGCCTTCGAGATCGAATGGTGTGCGGCGCCCGGATATGCCGACCGCGTCTGTGTTCTCAATGAAACGATCGCCGAGCGTTTTCGCACGCGAGGCGCAGATCCCGCTGCGGTCCGGGTCACGGGCAATCCGGCGTTCGACAGGCTGGGCCTGCTCGACCGGCACACCGTGCGTGCGCGTCATCGTGCGGCACTGGGATTGCGCGATGGCGACCGACTGATCGTCTGGATTTCGCAGCCCGAACCGCAGCTTCACCCTTTTTCTGGCGTCCGTGGTGATCCCAGCCTGCCGGCACGGATTGAGACGGAACTGGCGCAAGGTTTCGCCGATGCGTCGAATGTGTACCTTGTAATGCGGCTTCATCCGAGCGAGGATCGCGGCCCGGCGGTGACGGGCGACAGGCTGCGTTACGGCACGGCGAGCGAGCCGCTGGACGACCTGTTGTGCGCGGCGGACTGCGTCGTGACGTGCAGTTCTACCGTTGGGGTGGAAGCAGGCTTGCTAGGAATTCCAGTGGTCCAGGTCATGCGCTCGATCTTCTCCCGCGACCTTCCCTTGGCCGATATGGGCTATGCGACCGCAGCGACCGGCCCGGAAGATTTGAAGGCCCGCATCGTCGACGCCTTCGCGACGGGATTGCGCGATCCCGCTCGTGTCGGCATCACGTTCGATGCGGCTGGGCGCGTGGCCGACGAGATCGCCGGACTGAGGCGATGACTCGTCATTTCGTCGTCGCCAGCCTGGGCAGCATCGGGCAGCGCCATTTGCGCAATCTCCGAATCCTGCGCCCGGATGCCCGGATCACTGCCTTGCGGCGCCCCGAAAGCGCCCCCGTCACCTGTGACGGCTGCGACGGCGAGGTCACCTCGGTCGAGGCGGCGCTGGCGCTTCGCCCCGACGGGGTGATTCTCGCCGGACCCGCGCCGACCCATGTCCGGCTCGCTCGGGCCTTTGTCGAACAGGGCATTCCGGTCTTCATCGAGAAGCCGCTTTCGCACGATATAATCGGCCTGGACGAACTGGCGGCTGTCGCGGCGCGGGGCGCGATACCAGTGATGGTCGGCTACAACCTGCGGTTCAACCCTTCGCTGAACGCGCTCAGGCAGGACCTGCTGGGCGGTGCGATCGGCAAGGTGCTGGCGGTGCGCGCGGAGGTCGGACAATATCTTCCGGACTGGCGATCAAATGCGGACTACCGCCAGGGCGTGTCCGCCCGACGGGCGCTGGGCGGCGGGCCGATCTTGGAACTGAGCCACGAGATCGACTATCTCTACTGGCTGTTCGGAATGCCGGCGTGGGTGACCTGCCGCGGGGGGCGCTATTCCGATCTCGAGATGGATGTCGAGGACTGCGTCGACATCTGCCTCGAATATGCCGAGCCGCGGCGCCTAGTGTCGGTGCATCTGGATTTTCTGCAGAGGCCGGTCGCTCGCACCTGCAAGTTCATCGGATCCGGCGGGACCATCGTTTGGGAAGCGCTGCGGGATCGCCATATCGTCGAGGCCATGGATGGTGGACGTCGCGTCGTGGAATCCCCGTTGCCTGATCGCAACCGGATGTATTTGGACGAACTCACCGACTTCCTCGGCGCGATCGAAGACGGGTGGCCCGTTTCTATTCCGCTGTCCGACGGCATCGACGTCATGCGGATCATCTCGGCCGCCGCCCGATCGCTGACGATCGGTCGGTCCATATCACTCCTTGAAGTGGAGCCTTACGCATGAAAGCGCGCGCCTTCATCTTCGCCCGCGGAGGCTCGAAGGGGGTGCCGCGCAAGAACGTGCGGGCGCTTGGCGGAGTGCCGCTGATTGGCCATGCCATCCGGGTCGCGCGCGCCTGTCCATCCTTGGACGAAGTCATCGTATCGACCGACGACGAGGAAATCGCACAGGTCGCGCTCGATCTTGGTGCTGAGGTTCCGTTTCTCCGTCCCCCCGCGCTGGCTTCCGATACTGCATCGGAATGGATGGCGTGGCGTCACGCCATCGAATGGGTGCGGCGACATCGCGACGACTTCGATATTTTCGTCAGCCTGCCCGCGACCTCGCCATTTCGCGCCGTGGACGACGTGGAAGCCTGCATCGACATCCTGCGCCGCGACCCGCGGACCGACGTTGTAGCCACCGTCAAGAAGGCGGAACGCAGCCCTTATTTCAACATGGTCAGCCTGGATCCGGACGGTATCGCGCGACTGGTCATCCAGCCCCAGGGGGACGTGACGCGGCGACAGGACGCACCGGTCGTGTACGACATGACGACGGTCGCCTATGCGGTACGGCCCGACTTCGTGATGTCACGTGCCGGCCTCTTTGACGGTCGGATGCGCGTCGTCGAAATTCCGCCGGAGCGCGCACTGGACATAGACACGCCGTTCGATTTCGCGGTCGCGCAATATCTAGCAGAGCAAAATGCCGGAAACGGCTGGGACCCGATAGGAATTTGATGCGCACCATAGCACAGTTGAGCGATTTGACAGGCAGGATCGCTCTTATAACCGGCGGGGCTGGGCATATCGGTCGGGCCATGGCAGGGGCGCTTGCCGAACAAGGCTGCGGCCTCATCTTGGTCGACCAGGATCAGGCGGCCCTATCCGACACTGCCGCTCCGCTGGGCGAGGCTGGGCTGCCGATCCACATAATTCCCGCCGACCTTGAGGATGAAGCGCAGCGGATTCGAATGATCGAGCGTGTCGTCGGCGATATCGGGCAACTCGATATCCTCGTCAACAATGCGGGGTTCGTGGGAACCAACCAGCTAGAGGGTTGGGCCGTCCCGTTCGAGGAGCAAAGCCTGACGACCTGGCGTCGTGCGGTCGAGGTCAACCTCACCGCCCCATTCCATCTCGCCCAGGCATTCACCCCGCTGTTGCGGCAAAGTGGTCGCGGCACGATCGTCAACGTGGGATCGATCTACGGCATCCTCGGCCCTGACCTCGATCTGTACGCTGGCACCCGGATGGGAAATCCCGGCGGCTATGCCGCAAGCAAGGGCGGGCTCCTGCAGTTAACCCGCTGGCTTTCGACGTCGCTCGCACCGGCGGTCCGCGTCAACAGCGTCAGTCCGGGTGGCCTTGCACGGGGGCAGGCCGACAGTTTCGTCGAACGTTACGTCCGACGGACACCTTTGGGTCGGATGGGCACCGAAGAGGATTTCAAGGGCGTCATATTGTTCTTGGCGAGTGATCTGTCAGCATGGATGACGGGCCAGAACATCATGGTGGATGGCGGATGGTCCGCATGGTAGAGGCGCGGTGTTTTGTGATCCTGGAGCGCCCAGAACGCCGTGAAAACCTTTATTATCGCCGAAGCTGGCGTCAATCATAATGGTCGAGAAGAACTTGCATATGCATTGGTCGAAGCCGCGGCCGGAAGCGGTGCCGATGCGGTCAAGTTCCAGACCTTCTCTGCCGACCGGCTAGTCCGTCAAGGCGCGGCGACGGCTGACTATCAACAGCGGCAAACCGGAACCAGCGACCAGCATGCGCTGTTGAAATCGCTCGAGTTGCCGCTCGCCCTTCATGAAGGGCTGTTTCGCCGATGCGGTGAACTGGGGATCGAGTTCATGTCGACACCGTTCGACAGGGAGTCCGCCGATTTCCTCGCCCAGCTAGGCATGCGGCGGTTCAAGATTCCTTCGGGCGAGATTACCAACGAGCCGTTCCTGGCCCATCTGGCGCGATATGGGCGACCGCTCGTCCTGTCGACCGGAATGGCGGACATGGACGAGATCACGCGAGCGGTCGAAGTCATCGGACAAGCGCGCGCGGACAGCGGACAGGCGCCCATCGGGGGCGAGGACCTGACGATCCTGCACTGCACGTCCAACTATCCCGCCGCCTATGCTGACGTGAATCTGCGCGCCATGGCCAAGATTGGGCAGGCAACCGGACTTCCGATCGGCTACTCGGACCATAGCTTGGGTGTCGCTGTTTCAACCGCGGCTGTCGCCTTGGGCGCGGTCGTCATCGAAAAGCATTTCACCACTGATCGCGACCTGCCCGGTCCGGACCATCGCGCATCGCTGACAATTGCGGAACTGACCACCATGGTGGACCAGATCCGTGCGGTAGAAATGGCATTGGGATCGCCAAACAAGCGTCCGACGGAATCCGAATTGCCCGTGCGATCGCTGGTTCGGCGAAGCGTGACGACCCTGCGACCGATTCCCGCCGGCGCCTACATAACACCGGAAGATATCGGTCTACTGCGCCCTGGAACCGGAATCCTTCCGCGCGACAGTGGAGCCGTCGTCGGCAAGCGAGCCCGTCATGCGATCGACGCCGGAATGACGTTGCAATGGTCGGATATAGAATGAGCCGATTGATCTGGTACGTCTCGGGCACGCGAGCAGATTACGGTCTGATGCGTGCGGTCCTTCAGGCGATTGATCGTCATCCTGACCTACGACTCGGAATATTGGTGACGGGCATGCACCTCGAACCAGCCTATGGCAAAACGGTGGACGAGATTGCGGCGGACGGGTTTGACATCGTCGCGAAATTTCCCTCCGGAGAGGGGACGAGCGGCGGTGCCGAGATGGCTCGCGGCATATCGCGCATGATTTCGGGCTTTACCGACGCGATGGAGCGTGGGCGACCGGATATCGTGCTACTGCTCGGCGATCGGGGAGAAATGCTCGCCGGGGCCATCGCGGCGATACATTTGGACCTGCCGATTGTGCATATCCACGGGGGGGAGCGGTCGGGGACCGTCGACGAACCGATCCGCCATGCGATTTCGAAATTGGCGCACTATCACTTTGCCGCGACCGAAGAATCCGCGGAACGCTTGCGCCGTATGGGCGAGCACGCCGACGCCGTCCTGACCGTCGGCGCGCCTGGGCTGGTTGGTCTTGGCGATGCCGTCATGCGATCGAAAAACGAGTTGGCGGCAGAGGTTGGGTTCGACCCGTCACGCCCGATCGCGTTGTTCGCGTACCACGCCGTCCTCCAGGAAGCCTATATGGCAGGCACGATCGCGGGAGCCATTCTTGAGTCTTTGGTCGCGCGCGGTTTCCAGACGATCGCGCTCAAGCCGAACTCGGACAGCGGCGGCGACCGTATCCGCACGGAACTGGACGCCCGTACGGGTCAGCCTGGCCTCGTCGTGAAAACCCACCTTACGCGATCGCTGTTTATCAATTGGATGGCGGTGGTCGACCTGATGATTGGCAATTCCAGTTCCGGCATCATTGAGGCTGCGACGTTCGGCACGCCTGTAATCAACGTCGGTCCTAGGCAGAACCTGCGGCAACGCAACGGCAATGTGATCGACGCTGCCTCCACTCCCGAAGCCATCGACGCGGCGATTGCAACTGTCGCTAGCGGCACGCGCTTTCCAACAGCTAACATCTATGGCGACGGCGCATCGGACGAACGCATCGCCGCGCTGCTCGCGACTCTGCCGCTCCAAGGCGTGACATGGAAATCTAATGCCTATTGAACCGCTTTTAGTAATCGGCGCAGGCGGGCATTCCAAGGTCGTTCTGGATGCATTAGCGTTGACGACCCCGCGCGCCGTACGTCTTTGTGACGACGATCCGCGCTGCGTCGGCCAGGTCGTGATGAACACTGTAGTGGAGGCTCGGCCGGCGATCGCGACGCAACGGGGCATTCCCTTTCATATCGCGATCGGGAACGCGTTGCATCGCAGGTCACTCCAGAAGGCGCTGGTCGAAGCTGGCGCAATTCCAACGTCGGTCATCCATCCGGCGGCCGTAGTATCCGCATCGGCGGCAATCGGTGCAGGCAGCTTCGTGGCTGCGCGGGCTGTGATCGCGCCAGATACGGGCGTCGGCGATAGCGTTATCGTAAATCATGGTGCGATTATCGACCATGATTGCGAAGTCGGCGATTTTTCGCATATCGCACCGAACTCGACACTATGTGGGGGTGTCCGTATCGGCGTAGCGGTCCTGATTGGAGCGGGAGCGACAATCCTGCCGGGTGTCCATATCGGCGATGCCGCCATTATCGCCGCCGGTGCCACGATCGTTCGTGACGTGGCCCCGAATGAGAAGGTAATCTTCGCCTTGGCTCGTAAGAATTGAAGGTTTGCGCGTGGACATAGAAGCGATCTTTGTGACCCGTTCTGTATCTTTGCGCCACGCGCTGGAACGGATGAATGCCGGAGGCAAAGGGCTGTTGCTCCTAGTCGACGGAGACGGTCGTTTTGAACGAACGATCACCGACGGCGACCTGCGCCGCGAGCTTCTTGCCGGTCGGTCGCTTGATGACGACCTTCGGCAACTCGCGTCGTTCCACTCGCTCACGATCGATGAGAACACCACGCGCCGGCAAGCTCTGGCGCTCATGAACGAACATTCCATCAATCACATGCCGGTGATCCGGCCCAATGGAACCGTCGCAAGCCTGCTGGATCGCCGTGAGGTCGACAGCCAGATCCTTCTGTCAACCCCGCATATGGGTGATACCGAACAGGCCTTCGTCGAAGAGGCTTTCCGTACGAATTGGATTGCTCCTCTCGGCCCCCATGTCGATGCTTTCGAGCAGGAATTGGCCGAATTGGTTGGGATGGGACATGCCGCAGCGGTTTCTTCGGGGACTGCCGCGCTCCATCTGGCCTTGCGGCTGCTCGACGTCGGCCCCGGCGATCGCGTCTTCTGCTCGACACTGACCTTTGCCGCCAGCGCCAACCCCATTGTCTATCAGGGAGCGACCCCGGTCTTCATCGATTCCGAGGCCGAAAGCTGGAACATGTCGCCTATCGCTCTCGAACGCGCATTCGCCGCAGCGAAGGCCGAAGACTGGTTGCCCAAGGCTGTGATCGTGGTCAACTTGTACGGCCAAAGCGCTAATATTGATCCGATCAAGACTATTTGCGACGCGCACGGCGTTCCTATCGTCGAGGACGCAGCGGAATCACTTGGTGCGACCTACAAAGGTCGCGCGAGCGGTTCTTTCGGATTGCTCACCGTCTTCTCCTTTAACGGAAATAAGATTATTACGACATCGGGCGGTGGCATGCTACTGTCGAACGACGATCATCTGATCGAGCGCGCTAGATTTCTGGCGACACAGGCTCGCGATCCCGCCCCGCATTACCAGCATAGCCAGATCGGCTTTAACTACCGTTTGAGCAACATCCTGGCTGGTGTCGGTCGAGGGCAACTAAAGGTTCTGGGTGATCGCGTGCGCGCGCGCCGGGACGTGTTCAGCCGGTACGAGCATGGTCTGTCCGACATAGCGGAGATTAGATGGATGCCTGAACCGGAGTGGAGCCATGGGACGCGCTGGCTGACGGCCTGTACCGTTGACCCGGCGGGGCCGATCAGCCGCGAGGGCCTGCGCCTTCATCTCGCGGAGGATCTGATTGAGGCACGCCCCGTGTGGAAGCCGATGCATCAGCAACCCGTATTTGCCGGTGCAGCCTATTACAGCGCCGAGGAGCAGTCGATTTCTGACCGTCTGTTCGATGACGGCCTGTGCCTGCCATCAGGGTCGAACCTGTCGGATGTACAGATCGATCGAACAATCTCGTCGATCAGGGCGGCATTCGGACGCTCATGACGATCATTAGGGCCACGATATGGTCTGCGTCGGGGATTGTTTCGCCGTTGCGCGAAACGCTGTAGAGCCGCCTCCCAAGCATGAACCTATACTATCGGTGCCGTCCAGGCGCGATGCATGCCCGGGGGCGAAAGGATTAGAATGCGTAAGGTTATCGCTCCGTTGTTGCGGATGCCGCATACCGGAAGGGGGCTTCTGGCGCTCTTTGCGGACATTCTGATCTGTCCGATCTCGGCATGGCTGGCATTCTACCTGCGCCTTGGAGAAATCTCCGGTTTCGCGGCTGGCTTTCATGTGGCGTCGCTTGTCAGCCTGGCGATCGCCCTGCCTATATTTTACGTCTCGGGCTTGTACAGCGTCATCCTGCGCCACGCGACTTGGAACGTTCTGATCGATATCGTGCGTTCGGTCGTGATCTACGGCGTCGTATTTGCGTTCATCTTTTCAGTTGTCGGCGTGCCGGGCGTACCCCGCACTATCGGCCTAATCCAACCTATTCTGTTGTTCTTGGGTATAGGATGTTCACGTGCGATCGTCGGATATTGGCTTGGCAACACATACCGACGGCAGCATCGCGACGAGTCGAAGATCAGTATTCTGATCTATGGCGCTGGTGCATCGGGACGGCAGTTGGCCAGTGCGATAAGCTATAGCGGTGCTTTTCGGCTTGTCGGGTTCGTAGACGATGCACCGACACTGCGCGGTCGCCGATTGGGCAACGTCCGCATTCATGGACCCGACGAATTATCAGCTCTCATCCGCAAGCACGATATCGAGGAAGTGCTGCTGGCGCTGCCGTCTGCTCCGCGCAGCCGGCGAAACCAAATCATGAAACTGCTCTACGACTTGGATATTCGCGTTAGAACGCTTCCAGGACTGATGGATTTGGCGAGTGGTCGGGTCGAGGTGACAGATCTTCGTCCTTTGGAGATCGAGGACCTGCTCGGTCGCAACGTCGTGGCACCGGACCCGATCCTGCTCGCGCATGATATCAGGCGAAAGACTGTCCTGGTGACAGGGGCTGGTGGTTCGATCGGAAGTGAACTGTGCCGGCAGATTCTGCAGGTGCAGCCTGCGACGTTGCTGCTTGTCGAAAGCAGCGAGTTTTCACTGTATTCCATCAATCAGGAACTTGAAAAGGCAGCCCTATCCCAAGGCGCCACCGAAGTATCGATCGTCCCTCTTCTCGCATCGGTGCGTGAAACGCGACGGATCGACGAGATTATCAGGACGTGGCGGGTCGATACCATCTACCATGCAGCGGCCTACAAGCATGTTCCACTAGTCGAACATAATCCGACTGAAGGCGTCTTGAATAACGTATTCGGTACTTTGTCGACGGCGCGGGCTGCACATCGCCACGGGGTCGCAAAATTCGTTCTCGTCAGTACAGACAAGGCGGTTCGTCCGACTAACATCATGGGTGCCAGCAAGCGTATTGCCGAAATGGTGCTGCAGGCGATGGCGGAGGAGCCTACCGACACTTGCTTCACCATGGTCAGGTTCGGTAATGTCCTAGGATCGAGCGGATCGGTTGTGCCCCTGTTCCGCCGCCAGATCGAGGAAGGCGGCCCGATCACTATCACCCACCGCGACATCAATCGATATTTCATGACAATCCCTGAAGCTGCCCAACTCGTCATCCAGGCTGGGGCGATGGCGCATGGTGGTGAGGTTTTCGTCTTGGACATGGGCAAACCGGTGCGCATTGCCGACCTTGCGCGCAACATGGTGGAACTTTCCGGCTTGACAATCAGAGACCATAACCATCCCGACGGTGATATCGAGATTCATGAAGTCGGCTTGCGCCCTGGTGAGAAGCTCTATGAGGAGCTATTGATTGGCGACAATCCCGAGATGACATCCCATCCCCGGATCATGAAGGCTAACGAGCAGTTTATACCCTTGCTCAAAATCAATGATGAACTTGAGTTGATGATGCATGCGATAAATGATGATAACGCTATCTTGCTCAAGGAAATACTTTGTAGGATTGTTCCCGAATATAACACGACCAGTGATGTTGTTGATTGGGTAGGAATAAGACGTGCTGCGATCGTCGTAGATAGTGAATTATAGATTGATTTGGCGAGCAACTTCATTGGCCATTAACATCAGTAAGATCGTGCGGATGTTTTCTGGAGTAATGATCTTCATTCTGACATCTACGGTTTTGCTGTCATTTAGTAATGATGTTTCAAAGGCTGAACAGCCTGTGAGCCGTGATCAGAGCGGTTTTGTTGACGGTGTGGCCGATGTGCGCTCGCCAGCGTTCGGTGCGAAGGGCGATGGTCGTGCTGACGATACCGTTGCCATCCAAGCTGCAATTGATCGATATGCTCGCGTATATCTTCCGGCTGGTGTGTACCGCATTAATTCGAAAGTCGGCCTGTCGTTGCGAACCGGGACGCAACTGCTAGGAGACGGGCGCGCAGCGACTTTGCTCGTCGCAGTGCCAGGCGGTGGAACCCTTGCGGATTTGGCGTCATACAGAACGGGATCTCTGATACGCCGCAAGTTCGACCCTCATCATCAAAATTCCTATGTCAATTATGTGAGACTGGCCGATTTTAGTGTTATCTTGAATCATCCCAGAGATGCAGTGACGGCAGATAGAATTCAGATCGGAATTGATTTTCGGAATATCAGTCGCTCCATAATAGAACGCGTGCACGTTGGAAATTCTCTACCAGAGGGTACAGTACTGCGTAAAGTAGCGGCGCACGTGTACGATAGCCAGGGTTATGGTATTGTCTTGGGTTCAGTGCCGAGTGGCTTGATATCTTATGCGGGCGGCGAACTCAACGTTGTTAGAGATTCGAGTGTCTGGGGCGCTTACAAAGCTATCGTTCAGGACGATTTACGATTGAGTCCGCGCTCGGCCGCTCATGCGACCAGGATAGAGCGAAATGACCTTCAGGGTGCGCAATATCTTTTGTCTCAAGAGAGCCGATACATGCACGGAAGTGTATGGCGCGACAATATCCTGCAAAATGTCGTTCCCAGGCCCGATGGGGTAGAAGACGCGGCCGTCATTCATGTTGATGGGCAGGATTCCCGTGTGGACGGGGGCTATGTCGAAGCTGGCGGATTAAGTAAATATCTTATTTATTTAGGGAAGTTTACCAAACGCGTTTCAGTACATCTCGACTATACAAGCTGCACCAATACAACAAAGATAGTCAACTTGGGGAACGACAATAAGATATCGTTGAGTGATGCTTGTCTTACCTATAGATAGACATCATTTATCGTATGTTCTAAGTGACTGATCATCCCTCGGCTTGACGGACACCCATGATAGGCTCAGCGGGCCAAGAGGTGTGTTGATGGCAAGTACGACGAAGCGTCGTTTTACGGAGGAGTTCAAGCGCGAGGTTGTGGTGTTGTGAGAGACGAGCAGCCGCACACAGGCCGAGATAGCGGCTGAGTTAGGTATCGTGCCTGCGTTGCTGGCAGCGCAAGCAGCAGGAGGGCAGCGCTCCGCCGGCCAGCCCGTGGGAGTGGCAGGAATTCTGTGCGGGAGGCCGTTATCGTCATCAGATGACGAGCCGCTCGCCGAAGATGACGGCGAACTGGGTCTTTGCCTCGGACCACTCGCGGGGTGGACGTTTTCTACTCCTGAGCGGCGGTATTGAGTACGATGTATAGCAGCTTCATCGCGGCATCGTCACCGGGGAAGTGGCCGCGGGTCCGCACAGCCCTTCGCAGTTTCGAGTTCAGCGCCTCGATGGCGTTGGTGGTGTAGATGATCCGGCGGACGCCCTCGGGGAAGGCAAAGAACGGATCACCTGGTCCCAATGGCGCCGCCAGCTCTGCGCGATCGCCGGGTACCGCTTGCCCCAGGGACCGGCCTCGAAGGCGTCCAGCGCCGCCAGGCCGGCTTCGACCGTCTCGGTGCGGTAGACGCTGCGGAGTGCCTGTGCGATCGGCTTGCGGTCCTTCCACGACGCAAAGCTCATCGAATTGCGCAGCAGGTGGACGATGCAGAGCCTGCCCCGGCGAAGGCCGAAGTCTGGACGACCGTCGCCGGGAAGGCTGCGTTGATCGCCTCAGGAAATCCCTTCAGGCCATCGACGACGGCGATCAGGATGTCGGCGACGCCGCGGTTCCCAAGCTCGTTCATCACCGCCAGAATTTGGCGCCCTCGGTCTGGTCGATCCAGATGCCGAGGATGTCCTTGGTGCCATCGGGCAAAATGCCAAGCGCGATGTATACCGCCTTGTTGCGCACGAAGCCCTCGTCGCGGATCTTTACCCGGATCGCGTCGAAAAGACGAGATCGCAGGTGTCGAGCGGGCGGCCCTGCCATTCCGAAACTGTTTCCAGAACCGCGTCGGTCACCGTCGAGATCAGGTCCGGCGACACGTCGATGCCGTACAGCTCCTCCAGATGCCCGCGGATCTCGCGCACCGTCATCCCGCGCGCGTACATCGAGACGATCTTGTCATCGAGGTCCGGAAACCGGCGCTGGTACTTGGCGATGAGCTTCGGGTCGAACGTGCCCGCCCGGTCGCGCGGAATGTCCAGCGTCACCTTCGACGTGCCCGTCAGCATCGTCTTGCGCTACGAGACGTTACGCCGATTGTCGGCACCTTCATTCCCGAGATGATCGTTGAGCTCAGCCGACAGCATGCGCTCCGAAAGCGCCTTCTTCAATTCGTCGAGCAGCCCGTCCTTCGCAAACAGTTCCTGTGGGTCACGGCCAGCCAGCAGCTGGTCCAGAACGTCCTTGTCGATTGCCATATCGATGGTCCTTCCTCTCCATCATTATGGCCTCCCGCACAGAATTCCTGACACTCCCGCTTGCCCCGGATCACACCCTGTAGACCCATATCGCGCATCAGCCGCTCGATGGTGCAGCGGGCGACCGGGAAGCCCTCGCGCATCATCTGCCGCCAGACCTTGCGGACGCCGTAGACCGCGAAGTTCTTGGCGAACCCGCGAGCCACTTCGGGCTTGAGAACTTGATCCCGCTGCGCCCGCGCCGACAGGCGCATTGGATTTCGTCGTTGCGCGACATGCTCGAAATACGTCGATGGGGCGATCGACAAGACGCGGCAGATCGGCTCGACCCATAGACATCGCGGTGATCATCGATAAAGGCGAGCATCACCGGAACGGGCGGTCGAGCTCCGCTGGACAAAATACGCGGACGCCTTGCGCAGGATCTCGTTGGCTTGGCGCAACTCACGGACTTCGCGCTCCAACGCCTTCATCTTGTCAGCAACCTCGGTCGGAACGCCAGCGCGCCTGCCGCTGTTCACCTCAGCCTTCTTCACCCACTCATGCAGCGTCTGCGGCACGCACCCGATCTTCTCCGCAATGGAAACCACCGCCGCCCATCGCGATGGGTGATCGCGCTCGTGTCCAGCACCATCCGTACCGCCCGCTCGCGGACCTCAGGCGCAAACTTGTTCGTCGTCTTGCTCATACAGGCTCCACCTTCTCAGGAGTTGGAGCCTCCGATAAACCCGGCACGGTTCAAATCGTCACTACAGCCTGGTTCCAGCTGGATGAAGAAACTGGGGTCACGTCACCAAATGCCCCGATGGAGAGCTTCTTCCACACCCTCAAGGTCGAGCTGGTCCATCAATGCCGATGGGCGCCCCAGTCAAAAGCCCGACAGGCGCTGTTCGGATACATTGAAGGATACTACAACCGGCACCGCATGCACTCGGCCCTCGGGTATCTGACACCCGAGCAAGCCGAGCAGCGCATGACCGGCTAACCCCGCGTGTCCGCCAAAACGGGGAATGATCAATCTCGCGCCTAGTTAACTTCCCCACTGCTCAATCGCCCACCGGACTCTCTCCGTGCTTCCTGAGCACGTCGTTGAAAGCCTCGGTCATCAGAGCCTGCAGGCTTCGTCCTTGGCGGCGCGCCAGCATGTGCATGGCAAAGGACATTTCAGGCGAGAAGAAGCCGGCGATCTGTTTGCGTCCCTGACGGCTTAGGGGTGTCTTGTCGATGGCCTCCCCTGCTCCGGGCGTTCCCGCTGCAGTCTGTTTCAACGCCGGGCTTGTCCCGCGCAGATTGGCGAAGCTGGGTTTACGGCTCATGCGGTGGCCTTTCCTTTGCGCTTACGTGTGGGCAGGCCGACCTGTCGACATGTCCAATCGTAGATCTGCCGGATTTCCTCGGCCGCCTTGCCCGATGGCTCGGCCTCCAACACGCTTTTCCCTTCGGAACTGGCGTGACGATATGCTGCGCGGTCGGGGAGGAGGATCGGGCATGGCGGCGTGCCGTAGCTTTCGACCAGCTCGCCCGCTTCGGCATAGATGCGCGGAGCGTTTGGGCTGCCGGCGATGAAGACGACATAGGCCGGTCTGCGCAGCAGTTGGACGAGTTTCGCCGTCGTCTGGATCGCAGCCAGATCGAACGCGCTCGGGCGGCACGGGATCAGCACTAGGTCGGCGACCTCGACCGCGGCGCGGGCGGCGCTGTCGGCGTGGGGGGGCGTGTCGATGATGATAAGCTCGGCTCCCTGCCCGCTCGCCTGCGCGACCTTCGCGGCCAGGCGCGGTGGGGGTGAGTCAATCACTTCGGGCGGCGCGTCCTGACGCCAGGCGGCCCATTGGCTGGCGGTCGCCTGCGGGTCGGTGTCGATGACCAGCGCGACGCGGCCCGCTTCCTGCGCCGCGGCGGCCAGGTGCAACGCGAGCGTGGTCTTGCCCGCCCCGCCCTTCTGGCTGATGACCGCGATCGTCGGCATGATCGAATTTCCTACATGTCTACATGGCGACTCGCCGAGATTTCGACGATGCCGTTTAGGCGGCTTGTCGTCGCCCTAACCCGATCACGGTTGGACAGCTAGTCCCATCGACATGTCGACGTGCAAAGCATGCAACATGTCTGCGGCATGATCGAAGGGCGGCACCATCCGTTTGGTCTCTTCGAAAGCATTTGGACCGCGGAGCCAAGCCGTCCTGTCTTGGCCGTCGGCAATCGATCGAAGGTTGCCGAGTGACTTTTCCCCGACCGATTGGTCAGGCGGAACGCAGTCGGCCAGCGAGGCCGACGTCCGCTTGCGCAGGATCATAAGACATGGAGGAACGGTTGCGCATCGGGTTGAGACTCATGCTTTTGGGCGTCGAGCGCGGCGCCCCGACGGGCGAGCACTTGGCTGAGCCATCCGCCCACCGTAACCACCGCCAGTTCGCGGGCGCTCAGGCTCGCCTTCATCGCAGTGAACTCGGCGGTGCGGGTCTTGGAATAATGCAGCCGCGCTTTGCTGAGCCACGAGAACAACCCCGCCTCCCCTTCCCCCGCCGGCTTCAATATTGGTTTCGATCTGCGTGACCAGCAGCCGTTCGAGCGCCACCGATACCGCTGGTACGGTCGTGCCGACTGGTTGCCACCAGCCATCGAAAAACCGGTCGTGCGCAGTGAAGACGAAGTCCTGGCCGACATCTGCCCCTTGCTTGACCAACTGCCATCAAGCTGGCGATGTAGAGCATGACTTCCTTGTTACAGGTCGTCGCGACCCCGGTCGACGACGGCTGCATCTCGATCGAGACGGGCCGTGGTCGCAGCTCGACAGCTTCATCCAGGCGTGTTTGCGAGCGCGAAGAACGGAAACGCCATCAGCGACCGCTCGCGGCGGTCAGCGGGCTATCGAGCTGGAACAGGGCTTGGGGGCTTTGCGCGGGACTGGGCAGGAGACCTGAGATGTTGGATTTCATACCCCAAAGCACGAATTTTCGGCAGTGAGGCGCGATTTTACCGGGGACAGGGGGCAGAGCGGGGTCCCGAGATCGTGCTTTTGAGTAGGAATTGAGGCGGGGCTTCCAGAGCCGGGGCGATTGCTCCCACCGTCTCGACGCGTTGATTTGTCGACACGTCGACAATCAACGTTTCACGTTACCATTGCGGCGTCACGACCGGGCGCCGGACATCCCTTGCCCGCATTTCAGCCCGCAGGGCGGTTGTGTCTCTCCGATCTGCGCCGGCGATCCGTCGCGACACTCACCCCCGCCTTCATGGCAATATGTCTGAATGTCTACGCGTCTTCACGTCGATGTGTCGCAGAACGAGTGGATGATTGTGTGGTGGAATCTCAACGTTAACGCAGCCCATGCTAAGCACGCGCCCATGAAGATCCTCGTCACCGGCGGCGCCGGGTTCATCGGTTCGGCGCTGGTCCGGCATCTGATCGCCAACACCGCGCATGACGTGATCGTGCTCGACGCGCTGACCTATGCCGGAACGCTCAGCGCGCTCGCGCCGGTCGCCGATAGCCCGCGCTATCGCTTCGTCCGCGCCGATATCTGCGATGCGGCCGTGGTGCGTACGGCGATCGAGGAATTCCGGCCCGACGTCATCACGCATCTGGCGGCCGAAAGCCACGTCGACCGCTCGATCGACGGACCGCGAGCGTTCATCCAGACCAACCTGATCGGGACCTATACGATGCTGGCGGCGGCGCTCGAATACTGGCGCAGGCTGGATGCGGACGGGCAGGGGGCCTTCCGCTTCCATCATATCTCGACCGATGAGGTATTCGGGTCGCTCGGCGAAACCGGCCTATTCACCGAAGACACACCTTACGACCCGCGATCGCCCTATTCGGCGTCGAAGGCGGGCAGCGATCACCTCGTGTCGGCGTGGGGCCATACCTATGGCCTGCCAGTGCTGATCACCAACTGCTCGAACAACTACGGGCCCTATCACTTCCCGGAAAAGATGATCCCGCTAATGATCGTCAAGGCGCTTAGCGGCGAGACATTACCCATCTACGGCCAGGGCGAGAACGTCCGCGACTGGCTGTATGTCGAGGATCACGTAACCGCGCTGACCGCAGTATTCGAACGCGGCGTGGCCGGTCGCCGCTACAACATCGGCGGAAATGCTGAGCGGCGGAACATCGACGTGGTTGAGGAGCTGTGCCGCATCCTCGACCACCTGCGCCCGCGCTCCGACGGCCGGTCTTATGCGCAGCAGATTGGCTTCGTCGCCGACCGCCCCGGCCACGACCTGCGCTACGCGATCGACGCCACGCGGATCCGCGACGAACTGGGCTGGGAACCGCTTCAGAGTTTCGAGAGCGGGTTGGAGGCGACAGTCCGCT
This sequence comes from Roseomonas aeriglobus, assembly GCA_016937575.1. Lineage (NCBI taxonomy): Bacteria > Pseudomonadati > Pseudomonadota > Alphaproteobacteria > Acetobacterales > Roseomonadaceae > Muricoccus > Muricoccus aeriglobus. The sequence continues at coordinate 18,436 of JAFHKN010000007.1, forward strand.
GGTATCTCGACAACGAGCGATGGTGGCGTCCGATCCTGGCCGAACGCAGCGCCGACGTCCGCCGCGGCCTGTCCGGCTAACCGCTTCTTCAGCCCGATGTGCTAAGGCCGCTCCCATGAAAGGCATCATCCTCGCCGGCGGTACCGGTTCGCGGCTCCATCCGGCGACGCTGGTCGTCAACAAGCAGCTGCTGCCGGTCTACGACAAGCCGATGATCTATTATCCGCTGTCGGTGCTGATGCTGGCCGGCATCCGCGACATATTGATCATCTCGAGCCCCGACCATCTGCCGCATTACCGCACGTTGTTCGGCGATGGCTCGGCACTGGGGCTCGACATCGCCTATGCCGAACAGCCGCGGCCCGAGGGTCTGCCGCAGGCCTTCACCATCGGCCGCGAATGGATCGCCCGCGCGCCGGTTGCGCTGGTGCTGGGCGACAATATCTTCTTCGGCAACGGCCTGTCGGACATGCTGCAGCGGGCTGCGCTGCGAAGTGAGGGGGCAACGGTCTTTTCCTACCGTGTCGACGACCCCGAACGCTATGGCGTGGTCGAATTCGATGGGGAGGGGCGGGCGATTTCGATCGAGGAAAAACCCGTGCATCCGCGCAGCAACCATGCGCTGACGGGCCTGTATTTCTTCGATCACCACGTCTGCGACTATGCCGCTACGCTGACCCCGTCGGCGCGCGGCGAGCTGGAGATCACGGACCTGGCGCGGCGCTACATGGACGCCGGCACGCTTCAGGTCGAACCCATGGGCCGCGGCTATGCCTGGCTTGATACGGGAACGCACGACAGCCTGCTCGAAGCCGGCGAATTCGTCCGCACGATCCAGCACCGTCAGGGCATCCAGATCGCGTGTCTCGAGGAAATCGCGTATCTCAATGGCTTCATCGACCGCGACACGGCGCGTGCTCGAGGCGAGAGCCTGGCCAAGACCGCCTATGGCCGCGCGATCCTGAAGGCGATCGAGGAAACGCCATCACCCAGGTCACAGGCCGAACGTCGCTTTGCCGACCGCCGCAAGGCATAGATTGGCATTCTACGATTCGAAGGCCGCAATTACTCAGCGCCATTTAGCGTCAACGCGATGAAATTGTAAGAAACCGCGCGATCAAAGACCTGGAATCAGTGACTGTGACTTGCGCCAACACCAATGATCCGTAATGACGCCGGCAACATGCCCGGCCGTATCGCCGGGCATCTTTGTTTCGGGGCATTCAGCACATGTGTGGTATTGTTGGGATCGTCGGCAACGACGCGGTTGCCGATCGGCTGCTCGATGGACTGAAGCGGCTCGAATATCGTGGCTATGACTCCGCCGGCATCTGCACGATCGACGATGGTGCGTTCGACCGGCGACGCGCGTCGGGCAAGCTGTCCAACCTCGCGCAGCGCCTGCAGGAAGCGCCGCTCGCCGGTGACATCGGCATCGCGCACACGCGCTGGGCGACGCATGGCGCGCCGACCGAGGACAATGCGCATCCGCACATCGTCGGCGACGTCGTGCTGGTCCACAACGGCATCATCGAGAACTTCAAGCCGCTGCGCGACGAACTCCTCGCCGAAGGTCGCGAATTCAAGTCGCAGACCGATTCCGAAGTCGTCGCACATCTGATCTCGCGCGAAATCGAGAATGGGGCCGAGCCGCGGGCGGCGCTTGCCGCCGTGCTGCCACGGCTCCACGGCGCCTTTGCGCTGGGCGTGCTCGTCCGCACTCACCCTGACCTGCTATTGGGCGCGCGGCTCGGTGCGCCGCTCACCGTCGGCTACGGCGAGAGGGAGAATTACCTCGGCTCGGACGCGCTGGCGCTTGCCCCGCTCACCCGTCGCATCGCCTATCTCGAGGAGGGCGACTGGGTCACGATCACTCGCGACGGCGTCGAAATCTTCGATCGCGACAACGCACCTGCAACGCGTCCGATCGTGGATTCGGGCGCTTCGGGGCTGCTGATCGATAAGGGCAACCATCGCCATTTCATGCAGAAGGAAATGTACGAGCAGCCGGTCGTCGTCGCCCAGACGCTGCGCTCGTACCTGCGTCCGGTCGAAAACCGCGTCGCGCTGCCCGACATGGACTTCGACCTGGCCGCGATCAAACGCGTGACGATCGTCGCCTGCGGCACTGCCAGCTATGTCGGCATGATCGGCAAATACTGGATCGAGAGCTTCGCGCGGATCGGCGTCGAGGTCGATGTCGCCAGCGAATACCGCTATCGCGACCCCGTCCTGCTGCCGAACACGCTCGGCGTCGTCATCTCGCAATCGGGCGAAACCGCCGATACGCTGGCCGCGCTGCGTCATATGAAGGCCGCCGGTGTCACGACGGCCGGCATCATCAACGTGCCGACCAGCTCGATGGCGCGCGAGGTCGATCTGCTGATCTCGACCCATGCCGGACCGGAAATCGGTGTCGCATCGACCAAGGCCTTCACCTGCCAACTGGCGGTGATGGCGGCGCTCGCGGTCAATCTCGCGCGCGCCAAGGGGCGGCTGAGTGCGGCAGACGAAGCCGATATCGTCGCTCATCTGCGCGAAGTCCCCGAAGCGATCACCCAGGCGCTCAGCCACGACGCCGACATCGAGGCGATGGCCGGCACGATCGCCGGTGCGCGCGACGTCCTCTATCTCGGCCGCGGCCCGGATTACCCGCTTGCGCTAGAAGGCGCGCTGAAGCTGAAGGAGATCAGCTACATCCACGCCGAGGGCTATGCGTCGGGCGAGATGAAGCATGGGCCGATCGCGCTGATCGACGATGCCGTACCGCTGATCGTGCTGGCGCCGTCGGGACCGCTGTTCGACAAGACCGTCAGCAACATGCAGGAAGCCCGTGCGCGTGGCGCCAAGGTCGTCCTAATCTCTGATGCGGAAGGCATCGCTCAGGCCGGCGAAGACACGATCGCGACGATCGAAATGCCGCGGGTCCACCCACTGATCGCCCCCATCGTCTATGCAGTGCCAATCCAGTTGCTGGCGTACCATGTGGCGGTCGCCAAGGGGACCGACGTCGATCAGCCGCGCAATCTGGCGAAGTCGGTTACGGTGGAGTAAATCCTATAGACATGTCGCTTTGTCGACATGTCTATAGGATTAAATGTGTGCGTTAACCTCTCAGCGCCGTCGTGTGATGGATAGGCATGCACAACTGCGTCTCATCGAAGTCCTCCGCGATACGATACAACCGATCGATCGCCCGCTGCATACCCTCGACCTCCGCCTCGAAGCTGGCGACCGGGGTCGGGCGGCGGTGCATGCGGTGCTTTTTCGACATTTGGAAGGCGACGTCGTAATCGTTGCGCAGGATGCGGACAGGTTCGTGGTCGTTCGCGGCCCACAACACGCAATCCTCGTATACGGTCACCACGTCACCTTCCCGGTGAGCAAAGGTCACCAGCGGCACGACCGGGTTATCGGGCGAGAAGCGGAGATGGGCGACATGGCGCCGGTTCGTGCGCGCCATAGAGGCCAGCCACATCGACCCCAGCGGCCCGAGATCGCCACCGACGATCAGCATCAGTTCGGCATCGAATGCGCGCCCTTCGGGATCGCCGTCGCGGCCCGCAATCAGTCTGGCGGTTGCGGTCATGATGCGGCGAACATAATCGCTCGGCTGCGGTGCTTGGGTCATGGTCGGGTCCTTTTTCATCGCGTGATTGCGATCACCCTCCACTCACCCGTCTCCCTTCTCACCTTTCCCCGGTCCGGCGAGCGTCAACCGTTTGCCGACCATCCCGCGCGCGATGCCGGCGTTGCGGTCGGCCGGATCGTGGAACGGCATCGTTTCCACCGGGATCAGCGACGTCCGCCCCAGCACGACCGCCGGACCTTCGCCCCGTGACGGGACAAACGCCGGCATGCGATCGGGGAGGGACCAGAACCGCAGATCGGACACGATCTCGATTCTGTCCGCCTCAACGAACAGCACGTCGTAGCGGACCGCCTGGTCACAATCGCTGACGAGCACCACGTCGCTCGCAAGCGCGCGGCCGACAGCTTCCGCCTCCGCCCACGCCAGGCTCGGGGCGCCATCGGTGCCGGCGATGACCAGGCGAGCCGCAGGCAGATGCAGACACCCTGCCGGCAGGTCCGGCGCTGGCGATAGGGTGACCGGTGGCGGGCAGTGCGGGAGCAGGCTGAGCATCGCATGGACGATCGGTGCGGTGAGGTCGAGATAGTCGATCAACGAAGACATTGTGGATCCTTGGGCTGGAGCGCGGCCTCCAGCGGTCGGACTTTCCTGTCCTTGCCGGGAGAACCGCCCGGCGTTCCAATCTCCATCCCGCTCGGTTCGTGACAGCTGTCACGAAGCCGGTCCGGCCATCTCCAGCAACTCGGTATCGCTCGCGCTGTCGGTCGCCATCAGGCAGCATGTGGCGACATACCAGCGCATCAGGCGCTGGGCGTCGTAACGTCCCATGCCCCGGACAGATTTCAGGAAGCGATCCAGTTGCGCGATGGCCGCAGCCCGCGCGTTGGCGACCGACTGTGCGATCGCCAGGCCATCGCTTCCTCCGCTGGCACCGAACTGCGCCAAGACTTGCAGCACCAGCGCCGGCACACTGTGCTCGCGACGCAGATAGGCGAGAATGGTCCGATGGATATCAGCGGGAGGCGGGGGGCAGCTTCGGCATACGGCAAAAGGGCGGTCAGGAGTTCGTCGAACGCCGCCTCGATGACCGCCTGCTTCAGCGCAATATTAGGGAAAATCCGCTGGATCGCCGTCCCCGTACGCCCGACGTTGGCGCCGACGTTTCGGACACTCAGCATCGCCCACCCTTGGTTGACGACGATGTCTATCGCGGCCTCGACGCATAGCGCCTTCAGGTCAGCCCACTGCTGCGACGTATAAGCATTCATAGCTTAGGATTAGCATGCATGACAGCTGTCATCCATTGCAATTATGAGCGAGATGTGCCGCCCATTCAGCCGCAAGTGTCGCGCGATCCAACGTCACGAACGCCCCGAAACAACCGTGAAGGACGCGAGGAAAATAGAGGGCGTGGACGTGCGGCTTGTGTGCCCGCGCCGACAGGGCGGGGACATGCTGAACCAGCACGACGGCCAATCCGCGGGCGTTGAAGCTGGTGCGGGCCCAGCTGCGTGCGCATTCCCATTGCACATGGAAACGCTCGCCGTGATGGAATCGCACCGTCGCGATCCCGAGCAGATCGCGCTGCCCAGGAAGCTGCTGCTCCTCATAGGTAACGACCAGGCGGTGCAGCTTGCGCAGCTCGTCGGGCGCCGATGCGGGCAAAAGTACTTCATGGTCGAAGCAGCCGGGCTCGATCGACCCATGCGGCGACAGGCGCCGGACGATGGCCTGACCGGCAGTGGTGACGACGCCGCGGTGCTCGCGCCGGATCATGCCGTGGGTGAAATCAACCGCGAGTTTCGGACCCGTTTCGGGCGTATAGTCGGCCATCGCCTTACCGCGCCCGCAGGAGGCGGCGGACGGCAGCGTCGGCACGCGCGAAGCCCAGATCGCGATCACCGGCATCGCGCCACGGCGCGCCCTCGTGCACGACGATCTGGCCGGTTTCCAGCCAGAGATGCCGGTCCCCGGCCCACGGCACCAGGCAGCACCGTCCGCCCAGATCGTCGCGCCACAACCGTAGCGGCGCATGCCACACCATCCGCCCCCACAGCCGCATCCCGGCGCGCAAGCCGATGGGCACGCCGTTTGCGGAAATGTCGGCGACGATCAGGTCGCAGCGCAGATCATGGGCGGTTCGCTCAAGATCGACCGGGACCGCCTGGTCCGGCAATGTGCTGCCGAAGACCAGCCAGTCCCGGCGGCGGCAGCCGTCGGTCAGGCGAATGGCGCCGCCCAATGCGGCATGGGTGGTAGCGGCCACCAGAATATCGAGCGCGCGATCGCGCAGGCGCAGATCGGGCGTGGGTTGGTAGTGCAGGGCTGCAGGCAAGATTTAAGTCCTTCCGAAGGGTCGACGATGTCGTCCGCCCATCCGGTCTTTCACCCTTCCTGGCGGAGCATTCCGCCGTTCCTCATCTTCCACTTTGTCATGGCGGGGCTCGTGTGCCGCCGGTGCCTTCCGGACCCGTATCGACAGTGCGGGGGAGGACCTGATGCGGGCCTGCCGGCATCACGCGCGCCCACGCGCCGCCAAAGCAAAAGTGGCGCCCCACTTTTGCGGTATTGCGCCTTTCCTTCGCGGGCGGTTTGGGACCACGATCTGTCGTGGCTGCGAAGCACGAACCCGCGTCCCTGATACCGGATATGTCGTGGATGGTACGAAGCTTGCCATCCGCGCTTCCCGGAACGACATCCGGTCCTTCGGACGAGCCCATGCGCAGACCGTCAGAAGGCCGAGTTTGTCGTGGCTGCCGCGTGAGGGGAGGAGGACACGATGCCCGGTGAGAATGACGAAGACCAGGATGGTCTGGCCGAGTTGCGGAAGCGTCTGGCGGAGATGCCGACAGTCGCGGGCGATTTCGAGGCGCTGGCACGGCTGATGATCGATCAGCTCGTGCCGCACAAAATCGATCGCCGCTTGTGGGAGGATGTCGCCGCCGGCGCCAACGTCGCCTTGCCGGCGAGCGACCAGTTCGGTCCGGTCGCCGACCGGCTGAAACCGCCACCGCGGACAGGTGCGCCCAAGGGGAACGACTATGGCCGGGTCCATGCCAAGGGCACGATGGAGCCGTCGCGGTTCCTGAAGCGGCAGAGCGACTTCATCGCCGGCCGCGCAGGGCGGATCGCCCGGATCGATCGCCAGATCACCGAGCTGGAGCGCCAGCGTGCCGATGAAGAGGCGCGTCTGGCAGAAGCGGAACATGGTGAACGGCTCTATGCGGTCACGCTATTGCTGACCGCGATGCGGCGCGCGATCGCGCCGGTCTTCGCGATGGGTCCGGCCTGGACGCTGTTGCGCGCGATTGCCGAAAACGTCGGCGACGAAGCCAAGACAGGCGATCGCGAGCGCGATACCCAGAGCATCCTGAAGGTGCTGTTCAAGCTGCGCGACGATGCCGGGTTTCGTCGCCAGCTGAAGCGGGCCGTCCGCGATGTGTGCCTTACCCACGAAGCGGCGGCGGACCGGCAGGTCGCGGACCGCGAGTGGGACGGCCCCTATGATATCGACCACATCCTGTCGGAGCTGGTTTGGCCGGCACCGTCACGGGACGAAGCAAAGTCGCCCGATCCGGACGACGACGACTTCAGGCCGTGGTGACGACGACGCGCTAACGCTTGCGCGCCTTCGCCACTGCGGCGGCAGAAGCGGCGCGCGTACGCTTCGGTGCGGCTCGGGCATCGATGATCGCCGCAATCGCCTTGATATCGCTCGGGTCGAGTGCCGCGAAATCCCCACGATCGATCTGGTGATCGCTGAACAGCAGATCGGCGAACCCGGCGGCTTCTGCATACATGCCGGTCGCCTGACGGACGTCGCGTTCCGCCTGCACGATGGCCTCGGTGCGGCGATAATCCGCCAGCTCCTGCTCGGCGAAGGCAAGCTGCGTGCGCTTGACCAGCACCTGCTCGACCAGCGGTGCGAGTTCCGCCCGCAGATCGGCGACCAGCTTTTCGAGCGTACGGATGCGGTCGCCGTTATAGGTGCTCTTGAGCGTCAGTCCGCCCAGATGCCGGCGGCATTGCTCGATCAAGCGATTGACGCGCAGGAGCACGACCGTGTCGAGAACATCGTCGCGCCGGGCGACATAGTCGGCCACGGCCTGTTCGAGCACAGCAGCGAGAGCGGTGATCTCCGAGTCCATCTCAGATCCCCGTCCCCGACGAACCGGCCGCCCGCAGCGGATAGCGCAGAGCATGATACAGTTCGACGATCTCAGCTTTCGCCAAGCTAGGAATTCCTGCGACGTCAGCTGCAACGGTGCGGAAGTCGATCTGCGCCATGAAGTGTTCGACATCGCCGCGAATGAAATAATTGGACGAATCGCTTGCAGTGAAGTCGTGATGCAAGCGCCCGGCTAGAGCGCCAACTCTTCGGATCACGAAATCGGCCAAATCCGGCGTCACGAATTCGAAATCAGGATGCCACGTGATGTCGGGACGCACCGGCCGGGGGTAGGAGCGCCATTCCCAGACCTGAAAAAGCGCTGGCACGTTGAACGGTTTCCCCCGGAACAGGAAGGCGTCGTGCGGCACCGGTTCCTCGCGGATCAGGTGAAAGTAGCGGTGCAGGCGGTTTTCGATCGATGCCTTGCGAAACGATCGCGGCAGGATGAATGCGATGACACGCGCTTGGGCGGCGGCATGCTCGAAGAAGCGAACCGCCATGCTGGCGTTCCGACCAAAGGGCGGATTGCCGATGATTGCGACGGGACGGTCGCTGTCGATGCGCACGGTCAGAAAGTCCGCCGTCTGGATGCCCGGATATTTCGGTTCGACATCATAGCTGACGCTGCCGACAGGCATCACCTTGAGGAAAGACCCGGTTCCGCCACTGGGTTCGACGAGCAGGAATACGGCGGGATCGAAGTGCTCGCGGAAGATCGCATAGAAATATGCGGCCACATCCGGGTGAGTGTAATATTGGTCGAGGCGTTCGTCTGATGCGCGGTTATCGTTAATCGCCGCTCCGGCGCATTCTTTCTTCTTCATCACGTATCTCCCCCATTTTGACTTCAAAATGTGAGATTGGGATAAAGTAGCGATAGCCGTCGCAAGGCAGATATGACAAAAATGTCATATGCCAATCGAAAAAAAGACTAAAATTTGTTGCACTTCGGCAAGTCGCTCAGTTCCCGAAGTCTGCAAGGCCGTCCGATCCGCGCGCGACGCACGGGGACTGACGCAGGCACAACTGGCAGATCGCACCGGCCTTGCGTCGCGAACCATAGCGCGCATCGAGGCGGGCTTCGTTCCCAAGGATCTGACGCTGGCCAAGCTCGAAACAGCGCTTGACGTTCCCCTCAGGCAACCTCCCGCTGCACCGACACGCACCCATGGCGCGGCACTACGCGAACTCCGCCTTCAACATCGCTGGACCGTGGCCGAATGCGCGGAAAAGACGGGATTAACCGTTTCCCGCATCAGACGGTTGGAAAAAGGAAATTACGTTCCAAGAGGTGGCTGGGATGCTTTTTTTGACGACGACAGTCTGGCTCTGTACTTCGATTTCAAGGATGAACAGGCACTCTACGCCTCTGTAAACCTATGGCTCGATGGCAACTAATTTGCCACTACCCTGCCAACGCGATTAGCTGCGCCAGCCCACTCGTTCCCGTTTTCGCAATCATCGCGGCGCGGTGGTCCTCGATCGTTTTCAGCGACAGCCCCAATCGGTCGGCGACCACCTTATTCGGGTGCCCCTAGACCAGCAGATCGAACACTTAGCGTCGCGCGGGGTAAGGGTGGCAGGGCGGCGGCGATGGCGCGGCGGGTGCGGCTCCAGGCGGAGCCTTCAACCGCGGCGAGCAGACAGGCTTCGTCAATCGTCTTTTCGAGATAGTCGAGCCCGCCGTAGCGGAGCACCGAATCCACCGCATTCGCGTCGTCGGCCAAGCGGTTATGAAGATGATCGCGACTGCGGGACCGAGCGCGCCGAGGCGGTCGACGAAGGCGTCGATGTCGCCCATCATCACGTCGGTGACGATGCACTGCACCATGCCGGCCTTGTACACATCAATGAGCACTGCAGAGTTAAGGAAGGGCTCAGCCGCGAAGCCTTGCCGCCGGAGCAGCCGCGCAACGCTCGCGCCCAGGTCGCGGTCGTCGTCGACCATGAAGACGGATGGGCGTCGGTCATTCCGAGCCCTCCCATCAGGGGCAGAACAATTTCAGCGCAGCCACAGTCATACGTGTCGACATGTCGGGAAAGCGTACCACCAATGGCGCAATGCGGTGGCGATCGACAAGCGTCAGGAAGCGTACCCAAGCGATGCGCCCGCTATCTGTTTGATACTCGTCAGGATAGCGCGGTGTTGCTCAGACGACGCACGCGCCGTTGCGGCGACGAGCAGATTGAGAGAGCAGGGGGCCTACGCTACCGCCTGTAGCGGCGCTGCAACCGCACGTTGCCGCGGGCGCAGCCGGACGGTCGTCGTCACCGACTTGCGCCGACGGCCGATCGTGTCGGTGTGCTCGCCACTCACGGTTTCGAGCAGGTCGACGTCGTATTCGGGCAGGCGGTTCTCGCTCTCGATGGCCTTTACCAGCTGCTTCAGCCGCTTCACCGGTCCCATCGACCCGATCTTGCGGTGAAGATCCCCCAGCGTGATCTCAATCGGCCCGTTTTCGCAGTAGCAATGAGCGATCTCGTACATCCGCCGCTCGATCGCGCTCAGCCGGAAATAATCGTGGTGATAATGGTAGATGCGCTGATCGCGCTTGATCGCGCGGTAGAGCCAGTTGCACGGGCGCACGCGGACGTAGCGGAGCAGCTCGTCACCGTTCGCCATCTTCTCATATTCAACCTGGGCTTCCGACAGCCACGAAAACCATCCGCGATCGATCTTCGAGCCGGTTTCGATATTGGTCTTGATCTGCGTGCCCTGGAGTCGTTCGAGCGCCTCGGCGAACCGCCGATAATCACGGGTCGACGGACGCTGGACACCGGTGATGCGGAAGAAATCGTGCGCGGCAAACGTCACTTCCGCGTCAGCATCCTGCCCCTCGGCGATCGCTTGGGCGACCAAGGATGCGACGTAGAGCAGGATTTCCTTGTCCCACATCGTCGCGACACCCGTCGCGCTCGGCCGGATCTGGATCGTCACGCCATCATGGTGATATTCGATTGGTTCGAGATGCGCGTTCTTCGACAGCGAGAAGAACGGAAAGTCCATGATGCTACGTTCGCCACGGACCTTGCCGTGCAGCGGGCTGTCCATGTCGAACAGCGAAATGCGCCGGGACTGGGCAGGGGACTTCGCCATCATCGCTCCACTATCAACCTTCGCTATCATAGCAGGTCTGGCCGGCTTGGCATCCGTATCGCCACATAGGGTAACTGAAAGCACGAGGATCGACCGGTTTTGTAAAAATCAGCGCCGCTTCCCTTCCCGGTGGCATCGACGCTGGACGGCAGGTTCGTGCTTTCAGTTACCCTATCTCCGCTCACAGCAACCGGCCCGATCCGCCACCCCGGGCCAACCGCAATGCGGCCGCCGCGATCTGGCCGATGGCACGCGGTTCCGCACCAGCAGCAAGCGAGCGCATGCCCTCGGTCCTGCCATTCTCCTTCAGGCCGTGGAACGTCCGACCGAGGTTGAGCAAGCCGGCAGCAGCGTGCTTGTTCATGCCTCGCAGATAGGCGCCGGGGCGATCGACGTCGCCGCGCAGATGCTTGTGCGCCGTCGCCAGCACCGAAGCGGCCGCCCCCTTCTGCCCCATCAGCCGGCAGGCTTCCTGCCAGACATTCCGCTGGATCGAGGTCTGATCGACGATCCGCTCGGCCGTAGCGATGAGCGTGCCCCAGGTCGGTCGCTCGATATCGGACAGGATGAACTCGGGCGTCACCGCGGCGACGAAGTCCGGATCGACGCCGTAGCGTGCCAGATCAGCTTCGACCTCGGTCTGAGGTTCCTCGTCCCGGACGTCGTATCCGGCCCCACTACTCTTTTTCGGAAAGCAGCTACTGTAATCTGCTTTAGCAGTTATGGGTTGGTTTGTAGTTGTAAAGAGGGTGTCCTCAGAGTCGTCCGAGGGTGACCTTTTCCTCTCACATTGTTGCCCATTACAGGCCTCCAACGCATCGGCGACCGTGCGTCCCAGCGTCTCGGCCCGCTCCTCGATTTGCTCCACGCAGGCGCCCAGCAGCTCCTCGTCCCGGACCATCCGCATCTGCCGGGTCGCCATCTGCGCGATCTCGACGACGGTTTCCGCGTCGATCCCGCTGATGTGCTCGTCTTCGACCAGCTGGGCGAGGCTGCGGATGCGCCGCCGCGCCGCCGTCAGCCGCTTGCGCAGGACGTCGATCCGACCGTCAGCGGCGCTGCCCTCGCTCGCCGTTCGGACAAACTCCTCGTAGCGCGCGCCGAGCGGGCTGAGATCGATGCCGTAGGCATAGATCAGCCGCCCGTCCTTGCCGCGCGCGCCGATCCGGTTTCCGTTGGCGCTGTCGCGGTGGGTGATAAGCCCATACCGTGTCGCGCTGGTCAGCATCTTCTGTAGCTGCCGCACACCGATGCCGAGCTTGCCGGCGAGCGTCTCATTCGACGGGAAGACGATCGGCCGCTGCCCCTCCAGCCAATCGACCGCGCGGGACCAGCTCATCAGCGTGTCGATCGCATGGACGAGGCGCGGGGGGATGCCCAGATACGGCGCCGCGCGTTTGAACATGGTGAGGACCTGACGATGCGTCACGTCCTGCGGCAAGCCGGCAAAGCCGCGGGCAAGCTGATCGGTCGCAGCCGATCGTTCGTCGAGCCGGCGGTGGCCGGCCCCCGGTGCATAGGCGTAAGTCATCATTCGGCAAAATCCCCCTGGGGATTCCGTGCGGACGCAAACATCCGTGGCGCGAAACGCGGCGCTTTGCTTGCTGCGTGACTGGATTTCGGCTAGAGGATCGTTGCTACACGGCCTCTATCGAGAGTCCTGAAAAGCCCGGCCTGGTGTCGGGCTTTTCCTTTATGCACGGCATCCCCTGTTCATGGTTTCCCACAGCCGGTCGGCAGCGAGGCGGCCTCCACCGGGCCTGTCCCGGTTTAAGCGGCGCCGGCAGCGTAGGCGGCGGATGCGCCCAGAGTCGCGCTTCGTGACACGTGCTTTCCGTTACCGTGTGCGGGAAATCCTCGTGCTTTCAGTTTCCCTGTGGTCGTTTGAAGGCCATCGGTGCCCGACGTCGGACATAGGGTAACCGAAAGCACGAGCCGAACGGTGGTGGCGCGCCTCTCGCCATCAAGATCTGGCGAATCTCGTGCTTTCAGTTACCGTATCTTTCCGCGCCGGCAGGCCCCCCGCTAAGCCTTCTAATTTCGATAGTTAGACGTATCGACACGGCTGAACGGCATGTGTCGCAACGATCCAACCGCGACGGCTGCGCCTGCGGTCGCAGTGCGCGATCTCGCTCCGACGCCGGCAAACGACCTGTAAATGCAGAAAGGGGTGCGGTCCCTCTACAGCCGCGCTAGTCTCTTGTTATATGTCGACATGACAACCTGCATACTGATCGACACTTGAAATCACGACTGCCTGACTGATTCAGACAAGTCGTAAGACAGGGATTCCGCGCGCGCGTAGACCGTTGCCATGGACACGCTGCCTCTTGCCCCGATCGAGCTCGTTGCGATCGATGCGGCCCGTAACATCCATCGCCGCTGGTCGCTGGTCGCCGGGCACGACCTGTTCGACGACGTGGTAGTGGAGACCGACTGGGGTCGCATTGGTCAGCGCGGGCAGCATCTGGTGCGCAGATTTGCCGACGAACGGGCGGCGCTGCGTCATATCCGTACGTTGCTTGCGCGCCGGCGGAGTGCCGAACGGCGCCTGGGCGTGGGGTATGTTGCTCGACCATCGGCACGTCCCTGAGGACGGCCCGCGTTGAGAACACGCTGCGTGTTGCAAACAGCCGGTTAGGTGCTGCTCGACCAGGAACGCGCCGAAACACGCAGCGTCCGCGCCGCCGCCCAGCGGGTCGCGGGCCACGAGATCGATCCGAACGCGCTCGACACCCAGGCGCTCGCCGCGATCAGCCTGGGCGCCCCGGTCGAGCCGACCAAGCCCGCGACCCCCGATCCGGCGGCGGCCGCGACCAGCGATGTGGTGAGTCAGATCGTCGAGGCCGTGCAGTCGATGTCACCGAAGTTCTAGGAAGATGACGTGCGCCGTCTTTTCTACGCCGCAGCTGTCGCTGCCTTGCAGGATCTCCGTTGATGGCCAGCGATACCCCCAAACCCGTCCATCTCACGGTGCAGGAAAGTCCGGACGGTGTCGAACTGGTCGTGCCCGGTGCGGCCGACGATGCGCGCTCCGACCTAGAGGTCGACAGCAAGGGCGCCGGCGGAACGACCCGGACGGTGCAATCGGGCACGAACCGCGCAGGCGGGGCAGGGGGCGTGCTGCTGCGCTCGACGATCCGCACCAGCGGCCTCACCCAGTGGACCGCACGGATGTGGGTCCACTCCGCCGGCGGCGAATACAGCGAGACGTGTTCGAGCGGGGGGTGAGGCGCGGACGGATCTTCGTCGTCGAAGACCTCGACTTTCACATCCGACCGCGCGTCTAGGTGTCGACACGAAGACACGTATAGCTGCGGCACATTGCGATTGGCACTCGCACACACAGGTGCTCCACGATCCACGGTGACCGGCTGTGCTCCGACGAAAGCTGGAGCCTTGGCAGTGGCAACCCGTCGCGGTTCACCGCTCCCGCCCCCCGCCGGAGCAACTGCTTCAAACCCGACTGCCCGCCAGATCGTGCTTACCCCTGTTCCGTCCCGACCGCAGTCTCCGGAGCCGAGCGCCGCCGATGCGCCGCCGTCACCCGCTTGACCTGGGCGATACTGCACCCGGCGAGCTCGGCGGTCCGCGCGATGCTCATCCCCGCCTCGCGCAGCGCGATGATCCGACGGTGCTGCGCGACGTCGGCTTTGCGCCCGATATAGCGCCCGGCACTCCGTGCGATTGCGATCCCTTCACGCTGGCGTTCGCGCCGCGTCTCATATTCATCGCGGGCGGTCTGAAGCGCCACGCGCAGCAGCATGTCCTGGACCGCCTGCAAGACGATCCGCGCGACACCGCTACTGTCGGCGACCAAATCGGTCAGGTCGACGATTCCCGCCACTGCAAGCCGCGCGCCCTTCTCCCGGATCGCGGCGACGAGACGTTCGGCCTCGGGCAGCGGCAAGCGGCTGATGCGGTCGATCTTCTCGGCGATCACGACCTCGCCCGCCTGCAGATCGTCGATCATCCGCAACAGCTCGGGCCGATCCGGCCGCGCACCTGACGCCTTCTCGCGGTAGACGGCCGCCACATAGAAACCCGCACATCGCGCATTCGCGACAATCGCTTCCTGGCGGGCGAGGTCCTGCTCGTCGGTACTGACGCGCAGATACACGCGAGCGGCGCGGACCGGAGGCGGGGCAGGGGTGGCGCTTTCGGGTATACCCATCGGAGCCGATGGTAGCGCCGGTGGCTCGGAGTAGCAAGGCGCGATGTTTGTTGGCCTGGCCAAACAGAAAGAGGTAAATTAGCTAGGTGGGCCCGACATAGATTGCTCGCCTCTCGTGGATGAATGCGTCGACCACTGCCAGCGCCCGCAAGCACCGTCTCTCGAGCAGCGATCTGAGACAAAGTCCATCGACCATATCTCCTTGGGTGCCGAGGTCGCAGGTTGGCGCTCGCGGTTCGCCGCCCTAGAGCGGTTTCCGACCGATCTGCACCATCGCGACGAAGCCGATTTTGGTTCGTGGATGGGAGTGAGGAGGGAGCGGGGCTGTGCCCCCGTGACGGACGAGGGACGCCGCCATGGGGCTAAATCGGCCCGCGCCGAAGGGGTTGCGTCAGGAAGGCCGCTGGACGTTGTCGCGACGCTTGCAGGGGCAGATCAGCCCCTGCTTCGCGCCGCTCTTCGCCAGCAGCCTTCCTGACACAATCACGATGATGCAGATCGGTCGGAAACCGCTCTAAATCCGGAAATAGCTATAGCGCCCCCGGGCTGATGCCAGATCGTGGATGCGCAGCTGCAGCTGCAGCTGCAGCGGCTCCTGATTTGGCTTGTGCGCGATGTACCGCACCGACGTGCGGTTGAACCGCCCCGGATTTGTTGGAGGCCATGGTTTGTGATTCACGCTGCCATATCGATGATGTCCGTGGCAGCATAATATCGCTCTTCGGCTTCGGCAGGCGGGATGTTGCCGATGGGCTCCAGCAGCCGGCGATGATTGAACCAGTCGACCCATTCGAGCGTGGCATATTCGACGGCTTCAAAGCTGCGCCACGGTCCACGCCTGTGAAACACCTCGGCCTTGTAGAGACCGTCGATCGTTTCGGCCAAAGCGCTGTCGTAGCTGTCGCCGACGCTGTCGACCGATGGCTCTATCCCGGCTTCGGCGAGGCGCTCGGTGTATTTGATGGACACGTATTGCGACCCGCGGTCGCTTGATGGATGAGGCCGCCCCGATGGGCCGGCCGGCGATCATGGAGAGCCTGCTCCAGGGCATTGAGGACGAAGCTGGCATGCGCCGTTCTGCTCGCCCGCCACCCCACGATCCGCCGGGCGTAAGTGCCTATGACGAAGGCGACGTAGACGAAGCCCGCTTAAGGCTCGCGACGTAGGTGAAATCCGACACCCAGAGCATGTTCGGCGCTGGCGCGTAGAACCTGCGGTTGACGTGATCCAGCGGGCACGGCGCTGCCTTGTCACTCATCGTCGTGCGAACCCGCTTGCCCCGGATCACACCCTGTAGACCCATATCGCGCATCAGCCGCTCGATGGTGCAGCGGGCGACCGGGAAGCCCTCGCGCATCATCTGCCGCCAGACCTTGCGGACGCCGTAGACCGCGAAGTTCTTGGCGAACCCGCGAGCCACTTCGGGCTTGAGAACTTGATCCCGCTGCGCCCGCGCCGACAGGCGCATTGGATTTCGTCGTTGCGCGACATGCTCGAAATACGTCGATGGGGCGATCGACAAGACGCGGCAGATCGGCTCGACCCATAGACATCGCGGTGATCATCGATAAAGGCGAGCATCACCGGAACGGGCGGTCGAGCTCCGCTGGACAAAATACGCGGACGCCTTGCGCAGGATCTCGTTGGCTTGGCGCAACTCACGGACTTCGCGCTCCAACGCCTTCATCTTGTCAGCAACCTCGGTCGGAACGCCAGCGCGCCTGCCGCTGTTCACCTCAGCCTTCTTCACCCACTCATGCAGCGTCTGCGGCACGCACCCGATCTTCTCCGCAATGGAAACCACCGCCGCCCATCGCGATGGGTGATCGCGCTCGTGTCCAGCACCATCCGTACCGCCCGCTCGCGGACCTCAGGCGCAAACTTGTTCGTCGTCTTGCTCATACAGGCTCCACCTTCTCAGGAGTTGGAGCCTCCGATAAACCCGGCACGGTTCACCGCCGTCATCTTCTGGTCGATTATCTGATTTTTACCCTAGCAGAGCATCGGCGCGTTATCCGTCAAATTCTATCATTCAAATTAATTAGATTTCCAAGAAGGCGCCTAAAACCTTGTGGCCTACCTCACCACTTCTTTCAGGATGAAATTGTACGCCGAAGATATTATCTCGATGAATAGCCGCAGTTATCTCTATGCCATCATAGTCCGTTGTAGCAAGAAGTTCATCGCGGTTAGTTGGATTACAGTGATAAGAGTGAACAAAATAAACTGAGTCGCTCTCCGGGGACAATTTAGAAAGCGGCGTATCATTCCACGCCTCGTCTTCGTTGCTGTAGCGAAGACCTGCCCAGCCGATGTGAGGAACGCGGCGGGTCATACCCGTGGGGCCAGATTCCTCGACACGTCGAACTTCACCCGCGACGAAGCCCAACCCGGGGTGATCGCCAAATTCGGTTGATCGTTCCATCAGCACCTGCATGCCGATGCATATGCCCATGAACGGTCGTTCGGTAGCGACGAAATCCCGCAACGCATCCGCAATGCCGCCCGCCTGAAGCGCATCCATTGCGCGCGCGAAAGCGCCGACACCGGGAAGCAACACTCTATCGGCCTTGCGTATCGCGTTCGGATCGCTGGTCAAGACGGTGTCGCCGCCAATCGCGCGCAACGCATTGCAGACGGAAAATACGTTGCCGATCCCGTAATCGACTACTACGGTCCGGCCAGTCATGCGACGAACTCCTGCACCGATTGGCGAGTCGGGATGCTGGCATCCAAACATGCCTGACGATAATCAGACAAAGTCGCGCGATTGTTGTGAAGGTCACGCGCGATCGCGACGGCACTAACGTCCGGATTTCGCAAAACATCGACGACATGACGTCGATCACCGACCCCTCCTGACGCGATTACAGGAATGTCGACTTCACGCGCTACTTCGCTGATCAACGCTACATCCATGCCCCGACCCGTGCCGTCTTGATCAATCGACGTCAAAAGGATTTCACCGGCGCCCAACTTTTGGCCCTCGGCCGCCCAAGCGACGACATCGCGCCCAGAATGGTTGCGGCCGTTCTCGGTCATCGCCTCCCACCCGCCGTTCGGCAGCCTCTTTGCTTCGATCGACAGCACCGTAGCCTGCGAGCCGTAGGTATCGGCAATCGCGGTGATGATGCTAGGGTCGAGCGTCGCCGCGGTGTTGATCGCTACCTTGTCGGCACCGACGGCGAGCATAGCTCGTACAGCTTCTAGCGTCCGGATTCCGCCACCAACGGTAATCGGAATGAAGACCTCCGCAGCGACTTCTCGTACCATGTCGTACAAATTGTTACGGCCGTAAAGGCTGGCCACTACGTCCATGTAGAGCAATTCGTCCGCGCCTTGAAGGTAATATTGCTCGGCCCGCTCTTTTGGGTCCCCCATCTTGCGCCATCCCTCGAGATGGACGCCCTTGATAAGGTGCTTCATCTTCACGTCAAGACGAGCGATCAAACGTCGGTTCATGGCATTGGCTACTCGTGAGGCTTGGGCCTGAAGTTTTAGTTCTGGTCGAAGACGGTATGGCGAAGACGCCAGACACCATCGTCAAACGCCCACAAGTGAGGCGAACGGAACCTGTTGGCGAGTGCATCGAAATACGCGCGATCCATGATTGGATCCTCGAACTGGCTTGCGGCCTCAGGAAACATCGCCGGCGGCAGGCTCAAATATTCGAAGAGTTCCTCGGCAAAACGCTCCGGAAACTCGCCATCGTAGCGGCGGACCAAGGCAACGCCTTCTTCACGTTCGATGTCGCCTGAACGAATTTCCTGAGCCGCATCGTAGCTGGTCCGACCAATGCCAAATTTCACATGGGTCGTATAATAGTGCAGGTCGTCGATCCGATCGTCGATCGAATTATATTTCGAATAGGTGCCAGGCGTCCGCTCGGGCGATGCTTCGAAGCCGCCGTTCTCCACAGCAAAATAGTAGGCGGCCTGCGGGTGCCATTTGAGATAATAGCCTAGATAGTGGACTTCTACACCCTCTTGCTCAAGTTCACGCGGATCGGACGGCATATAGGCAGCAAGGTCAGATTTGCGAACGCCGAAGCGGTCGATCAGGTCGGCGACCGAGACACCGCCCAGATAAGTTTCTTCATCCGATGCCATGGAAAAATAGTCGTAATCGCGCTTGGCGCTTTCGTTATCGGCGATCGGATTGCCATATTCGGCTTCGTTCTCACCGTAGAAGATTAGCGGAATGCCCATCTTCGCGGCGAACCCTGGCGCAAAACCTTTTTGTCCGATGATAAAAGGCTGGAACGGATGGAACAGGTTCTCGACCGCAAGCCGTGTCATCAATCGCTTCACCCGACCGTTGGGGGTCAGGAGGTAATTATCGAACCCGGCGTGGATCCAGCGGTTGAAATTGCGCCAACCCCAGTCGGTGTAAATATGCGGTGCCCAAGTGCAGGTGAGCGGATTCATTCCAAACTCATATTTGAGCATCCAGGACTGGTAGAAGGAATCCTTACCGCCCGAACCCGGGACCAGGCAGTCATAGGATCCGTTGCGTGACCGGTATTTATCGCACAGCGCACTCAGTTCCGCACGGCGACGATCCCAATCGATCACTTCGTGCTTTCGTTCGGCGTTGCGGCACGCATCGCAGACACCCTGATCATCGAAGGCAATGACGGATTTCTTGCTTTCTGTGGTATGCCTGTACTCGACCGCGGAATTCGGTCGCTGGTTCGAGATGACGCATTTCCGGCAGAAAGCGACGTGGGGGGGAAGACCGTACTTGGTTTCGGTCGGCGCCACGTTCGGACCATAACGCCCTAAATCTATCGCTTCCTTCCGCGGGTCCGCGTAGGTCATCTTTGATCTTTCTTTTTGATTGCCTTGCCACGCTAGTGGCCAAGGTGTGCCGGATTGTCAATTTCGGCGCGTACCGCAGCGCCGGACATGGGATGCGATGGCCACATGGATCGATGATTGCGATCCTTGCCCGGGGCTGATGGATAGGAAAAACGCGGTTCCGCTCGATGGCGAAATGACCTAAGCTACCATTGATGCGTCGTTTTCCCAATCTGCCTGACAAATATCGCCCAGATCCTTCTTTCACGATGTTGGCAATCTTCCTTTGCATCCTTTGGGTGGCGGGAGGAGCATCCCGTGCTGATGTGATGGGGCAGGCCATCGTTCGGTTCGGCGGATGGACCGTCATCGCGTTGACAGTCGTAAGAGGGGACAGGCCATCATTTTCGGACGTCCAACCGGTTGGATATCTGCTGCTCGCAATAATTAGTCTTCCGTTGGTGCAACTGCTGCCGCTTCCACCGGCATTGTGGGAGCATTTGCCCGGACGCGACCTGTTCACGACAATCGACCCGATCCTCGGCCAGGCGCAGCCATGGCGGCCGTGGTCGATCGTACCTGGCAACACGCTCAACGCCCTGTTCTCACTGATCGTACCAGTCGCCGTTTTGATTTTGATGGTACAGATGTCCGAGGCGCAAAGATCTTGGATACCCGGCCTGCTTCTGGTGCTGATCGCGGCTTCGACGATCCTGGGTCTGCTGCAATTCTCCGGCGCAGGTTTCGACAACCCATTCGTGAACGATTCGCCTTGGTACGTCGGCGGCATCTTCGCTAACCGCAATCACTTCGCGCTCTGGCTTGCGATCGGATGCGCCATTGCGCCGGTGTGGGCATTTAGAGATCATCGGGCTCGTCGCTGGCGGGCTTTGGTTGCCCTAGGGCTGGTGCTCCTCTTTTCTCTCACTCTTCTCGCCACCGGGTCCCGTGCCGGATTGCTGCTCGGAACCGTCGCCCTCGGCTTCGCGCTGGCGATGTCATGGTCTAGCCTGAAGCAGCAGCTGCGGCATGCTCCACGATGGGCCTTTCCCGCGCTGATCGTGGCCGTCGTCACCTCTGTCGGGTTTCTGGTGACGATCAGCATATCGGCTGATCGTGCCATCTCCATTCAGCGTGTGTTTGCCCTTGATGCCGGACGAGATCTGCGGGCGCGGGCATTACCGCATGTATGGTCGATGGTCCGGGCCTATTTTCCAGCAGGATCGGGAATGGGCAGCTTCGAACCCGTTTTCAGGATGCGAGAACCGTTCGAGCTGTTGAAGCCGACCTATTTCAACCACGCACATGACGATTTCCTCGAACTGCTCTCCGACGGCGGGCTTCTAGCCGGTCTGTTGATGGCGGTGGCAATGGGGTGGTGGGCCGTGGCGACCATCCGTGTCTGGCGGGGCGGGGCCGATGCCCGCCTGGGCCGGCTTGGATCGACGACGATCCTGCTGGTGATAATCGCCAGCGTGTTTGACTATCCGGCCCGCGTGCCGACGATTATGGCGGTCATCACGATTGCGGCGACATGGCTGAGCCAGGCGCAAAGGTCATATCCGCGACCTGCTTTACCCACTGACGCCCAGCAATTATAGGCGCCGAACTTCCCTCATCGGTCGGATACACGCAGAATATGCGCACGATTTGTATATTAATCTTTGCAGCCACCGTCCTCACCGGCTGCGTGGGAAGGCAGCCGCTATCATCCACTGAGCGACTTACCGTCGTTGAGGGAAGCGCCGCGCTCCCCCCTCCAGAGCGTGACGATTTGATTGCCGGAGACCGCCCGTCGTTGATCGGGCCGCTCGATACAATCGAGGTCGATGTGTTCGGTATCCCGGACCTGGGCCGTGAAATGCAGGTAGACGCTAGTGGTCGTATCGCCATGCCGCTCGCCGGCACAGTCGATGCAAGGGGTAAGACATCCGAGGAACTGGCCCGCGCTGTGGAGGCGGCTCTTCGCGCCCGGTTCGTTCGCAACCCGCAGGTCACGATCAACATCAAGAATTCAGTCAGTCAGGTCGTCACGATCGACGGCCAGGTGGTTGAGCCCGGACTGTATCCCGTCACCAACCAGATGACGCTGATGCGCGTGATCGCGTCGGCGAAGGGATTGAGCGAATTCGCCCGCCAAGACGACGTGATCATCCTGCGGACTGTCGGTGGACGCCGCATGGCGGGCCTCTACAACGTCGCCGCGATCCGTCAGGGGGTCTATGACGATCCCGCCATCTACGCGAACGACGTGATAGTTGTCGGGGATTCGCCGCAACGTCGCCTCTTCCGAGATTTGGTCTCGGTATCCCCGCTGCTTGCAGCGCCGCTGATCGCTATTCTCCAGTAAGGCCTGCTTCAATGAACATGGTCATTCCCAACCTGCGCGACGACATACCGAACGGGCGCGCGCCCATGGTCGGACCGGGTGAGCGCCTTCCCCTGGTCAGACAGTATCTACGTATAGTCACTCGGTGGCGGTACGTCATTCTGGGAGCCACGGCGGCCTGCTTGTTGCTGGGGCTGATCGTCACGCTGTTGATGACACCCCAATATACGGCGACATCGCAGATCGAGATTTCCCGCGAAGCCAATCAGGTTACGAACTTTCAGGGCGTGGAACGCGAAACCAGCATCGCCGACCAGGAGTTCTATCAGACGCAGTACGGGCTTCTGCAGTCTCGCTCGCTCGCCGAACGGGTGGCACTGCAATTGCGTTTGATCGATGACCGGGCGTTCTTCGAGCGTTTCGGGGTCGCGGACAGCGAGCCAGATCTAACAATCGCCAATGGTCGCTACCCAATTTCCGGTCGGGCGGGGCGGCAGCGGATCGCTGGCGAAATCCTTTTAAGGCATTTGAAGATCACTCCGATTCGCCTCTCGCGTTTGGTCGAGATCAGTTTCACAAGCCCGGATGCAGTTTTTTCGGCCCGGGTCGCCAATGCGTGGGCAGACAATTTCATTAATATTAATTTGGAGCGAAAGGTTCAGGCTACGTCATACGGTCGGAATCTGCTTCAGCGCGAGCTTGCACAGGCCAAGGAACGCTTGGATGAATCTCAACGGCAGTTGGTCGGCTATGCGACAAACCAAAGGATCATCAACCTGCCGGGGCAGACAAACGCCAACGGCACGACATCGGAACGGTCGATCGTCGCGGATGAACTTGCAACGTTAAGCAACACGCTTTCGCAAGCGACCGCAGACCGGATCCAGGCCGAAGCCCGCTACAGGGAAGCCGGACGTGCGGGGGCGTCCTCCGAAGCCTTGCGCAACCAAGCCATCAATTCGCTGCGTCAGCGCCGTGCAGAGCTCTCGGCAGACTATGAGCGCCTGATGGTGCAGTTCGAACCGGAATACCCCCAGGCGCGCGCGCTCAAGTCTCAGATCGACCAACTCGATCGATCGATTGGTCGTGAAGAGAACCGAGTATCAGGATCGCTGCAGACGGATTATCGCCAAGCCTTGGAACGCGAAGGGGCTCTGCGGGCACGGGTCGAAAACCTAAAGTCCAGTTTCCTGGATCTGCGCCGTCGCAGCATCCAGTACAATATCTATCAGCAGGAAGTGGATACCAACCGTACCTTGTACGATGGCCTGCTACAGCGTTTCAAAGAGATCGGTGTCGCCGGCGGGGTCGGGGTCAACAATATCGCGATCGTGGATCCGGCCGACACGCCCCAGAAACCATCTAGTCCGCGCCTGATTCTCAACTTGGCAATCGCTTTCATTCTGGGGATCGCACTGGGCAGTGCGCTGGCGTTCGTACTGGAGCAGATCGACGAGGCAATCGCGGATCCGGAGGAGGTTGAGCGGCGACTTGGGCTACCGTTGCTGGGGTCGGTTCCGAAGGTCGACGGCGTCACGCCCAAAGAGGCGCTGTTGGATCGGAAGTCGGAACTGGTGGATGCTTATCTCACGATCCAGACCAACCTCGCTTTCGCGACCGAGCATGGCGTGCCGCGGTCGCTGGCGGTCACATCGACACGACCGGCCGAGGGAAAATCGACGACTGCCCTAGCCGTCTCAACCATGCTCGCACGGGCTCACAGGAAGGTCATCTTGGTGGATGGCGATATGCGCTCGCCCTCGATCCATCACTTGGGCGATGTTAATCACGATCATGGCCTGAGCAATTTCCTGGCCGGACAAGATGCAATTTCACCGCTCATTTTCGAAATGCATGACCTCGGCTTCTCAGCGATGTCAGCCGGCCCCATTCCGCCAAATGCAGCGGAATTGCTGACCGGATCACGACTGCCGCTGCTTATTTCGCGACTTCTCGAAACCTATGATCATGTTGTGATCGATTCTCCACCGGTGATGGGCCTAGCGGATGCGCCGCTGATTGCGAGCCGTGTGGAAGGCGTGATCTATGCCATCGAGTCCCATGGGATAAGGTCCAGCCTGGTTAGGACAGCACTCGGTCGCCTTTCCGCCGCTAATGCCCGCATCTTTGGCGGTGTCCTGACTAAATTCGAGTCCCATAAGGCGCATTACGGCTATGGTTACGAATATGGATATGGGTACGGACGCGACACCAAGTCCGGCAATAAGCGTTGATGGTTTGTTATCATCGGTTCGAGGAGCAGTCGCGGCCGTTCCGGAAATGGATAGTGCGAGGATCACTGGCGTTGGCTGTGGTGGCGGTAGGATCTGTCTCGGTCACGCATTCGCTGGCTATGACGTTGAAGGACGAGGCTCCTGAGCGTGCCTATGTGATGGCACCTTGGGATGGTCAGGTGGCGGCGCTCTTCGCCCGCACATTGTTCGGCGTCGATGCGTCTCCCGCTGCCCAGACACGGGCGGGGCAGATCGCACTGGCGGCATTGCGATCGGACCCTACAGTAGTTCCTGCCGTTACGACGTTAGCCATTCGCGCTCAAGTCGAAGGCGATACTGGCAAGACCCGCAGATTGTTCGCCTACGCGCAAAGCTTGTCCCGTCGCGACCTGGTGACCCAGTTGTGGATGATCGAGGACGCCGTCGAACGAGGGGACATCCCCGGCGCGATGAGAAACTATGATATCGCGTTGCGAACGTCGCGGTTCACGCCGCAACTGCTCTATCCGACCCTAACCACCGCGATGGACGATCCGGCAATCCGGCGGGCGCTGGTCGAAACCTTGTCGAGACAGCCGCTCTGGATCACAAGCTTCGTCGAACATGTCGCCAACAACGGGGAGCCGATGACGGCGGCCCAGCTTTTCCAGGATCTGTCTGCCGTGCAGGTGCCGATCCCGCAAGATGCGAGGGCCGACGTAATTGAGGCGCTAATCAGGAAACAACGCTTCTCTGCGGCCTGGAATTATTACCGATCGATCCGCCGCGGTACGGACCCGCGGATGTCGCGGGATCCGGAATTTTCAGCTGCGCTGGAAAGCCCCACTGCTTTTGATTGGCGACCAGTAATCGACAACGCGGGAATTTCGGCCGTGATCCAGCCGGGCGAGCAGAATGGGGTTTTCGATTTCGCGGTTCCGGCAACGATTGGCGGTACGGTCCTCCAGCAGATGCAATTGCTGCCGCCGGGCAGATATGACCTGACGGGGAGGAGCGAAGATCTTGAGCAGCCCGCGGACACTCGGCCATATTGGGCGCTCCAGTGCGACACCGGGCGTGAGTTGGGCCGCATCGATATGCCCAATTCTGCCGAGGACGGTGGCAGATTTGCCGGAAGCTTTACCATTCCGAGCGATTGCAGAGCCCAAAATCTGAAGCTGGTTGTCCGACCATCGAATTCGGTGGCCGGCGTGACCGGAAAGATTCTCAGCGTCCAGCTGCATCCATCGGGATCCACGCGATGAAGACCAACCCATTTATCTGCAAATGCCGTGCACCGGTATCCTGCGCCGCCGTCCTGGCGCTGGCCGTCCCGACCTGGGCTGCAGCGCAGAATCGACAGGCGCAGTTCGATACCGACATCGTCAGTCGGGATGTGCCCCCACGACCCGTTCAGGATGGGCAAACAGCGGAGCTCGGCGCAAACCGGGTCGGCCAGCGACAAAGCGTGACCCAGGCGGCCGAGGAAGCGCGGGTGACGCCAATGGCGCGTCTCAATGGGCGTATCCAGAACCGGGTGCAAGCAAGGATCCGAAACCGCATCGATCGTTACTATGACCCTACGGCGAATGCGACATCACCTTTCGTCATCGCCGGCCAAAAGGTACAGCGTCAACGCTGACCGGCCGGTCGGTGGTTTCGTCACCGCTGCCTTGTATGTTGCTTGAGAACCCGGCATGTGGCGCCGACACGTTACTCCAATAAAACAGGCGTGGACCCGTGCGCTTTTTCTTTATTACGAATTCTCCTGTTCTCGCGCGTTTTGTTTCGGACAACGGTGCCGATCGCATTTTCGTTGATCTCGAACTGATCGGCAAAGTCGAGCGACAGGGACATCTCAATACAGTAATCAGCCGACATCACATTGATGATGTCCGCCTCGTCCGCGCTGCAGTTCCCGATAAGGAACTGATGGTCCGCCTCAATCCACTCCATGAAGGATCGCAGCAGGAAATTGATCTGACGGTCGAATCCGGTGCCGATATCATCATGCTACCGATGTTCCGGACGACGTCCGAAGCCTGCCAATTCGCGGACATGATTGCCGGACGATGCCGTCTGTGCCTGCTAGTCGAAACGCGCGCTGCCATGCAGGTAATTGGCGAGTTGGTATCGATCCCTGGCGTCGACGAGTTTCATATCGGCCTTAATGATCTTAGCTTGGATCTGAGACTGAACTTTATGTTCGAGCCGTTTCCTCTAGGCTTGGTCGATGCGATGGCGACCGAATTGACAAAGGCTGGCAAACCGTTCGGGATCGGCGGCCTGGCTCGCGCCGATGAAGGGCTGTTGCCGGCACGACTGCTGATTGGCGAGCATGTCCGGCTCGGTTCGTCGGCTGCCATCCTGTCGCGCACATTCCATCGCCAGCACGACAACGTTGAGGCGATCCGCGCCGAAATGGATTTCGCGGCTGAAGTCGCGCTACTGCGGGAAATCGAGCGTGACTGGCAGCAGGCGTCGAGCGACGCGATTGAGAAGAACCGGATCGAGGCGTGGCAGCGAATCGCCGACATAAGGGCTCGGCGCTCGCTTCCGAATAACTGAGATGCCTTCGCTGACCCGTGTCCGATCGATCACGCTAGGTGCCAGCGGACTACTCGCGACCGCGCTCATGGCAGGTCGATTGTCAGGGTTGGGGCGTGAGCTAATTCTGGCATCGCGGTTCGGCATCTCGACGCAGGCGGATATCGCCGTCGTGCTTCTGACTGTGCCCGACCTGCTGGTGAACCTACTCCTGTCGGGCGGGCTGAGTGCAGCACTCGTTCCCCGGCTGCGCGCCTTGCCGGCGGAAGCGGCGGCAGAATTGTTTTGGAACGCCTGCTTGTGGGTGACGTCTGCGTTCGGGCTTCTGGCCCTGATCATCGCCATCTGGCCGACGGGCGTCTTCGCAATCTTCGCTCCTGGCCTATCCCATCCGGCCGGGGTGGCTGGTAGGGGCGCAATGACCCTAATGGCGCTTTCGATCCCGTTGACGGCCCTGTCCGGCATCACGGCGGCGTACCTCAACGCACGCGAACGCTTTTTCATCGCGGGCCTCGGAACTTTAATCTTCAATCTCGTAGTCATCGCGGCCCTAGTCGGATGGGCCGGAGAGGATAGCTTGCTGGTTCTGACAGGCGCGATCCTTGCCGGTGCGACGATCAGGCTCATGTCGCAGATCGCCGCCTTGCCACGATCAGCGCTAGTTCGGGGGAGGGGATTCACCCGCTTCGATCGCGCTTTCTCGCTGGCACTGGCTGCCGGAATCGCCGCGAGCAGCCTAACGCTTATTCCCCCGGCTCTTGTCCGTGCAGCGGCCTCGCTTCTGGGTACGGGCAATGTCGCGGCGTTCAACTATGCACAGAAGCTGGTGGAGCTCCCACTGGGTATATTGATCACGACGATCAGTACGGTCGCGCTCACCAGACTGAGTGGCCATTATGCCGAAGGGCGGGAGGACGATGCTCGCGACACGCTGCGCAGCGGACTTCGACTGTCGCTGTTGCTGGCAATCATGGTCGTGTTCTTCGGCGAACTGCTCGCCGAGCCAGTCGCGGCTCTCGTCTTCCTGCGTGGCGCGATCGACGAGCGGGATGTCGTGCAGATCGCGGAACTGACGCGCATCATCCTGATCGGCGTGCCTTTCGTGGCCATCAGCAGCTTGGCCATGGCGAGCCTAAATGCGCAGATGAGGACCTCAGAAGTCTTGCGCTCAACGGGGGCGTCGATCGGCGTTCTGGTCGTACTTGCCGTTCCCGGACTGCTGGCATCGTCGGGGCCGTTGCTAATGGCCGCGGTGACGGGATCGCAAGCTACGCTGGCGTGGTTTCTTGCCAGGCGGGCAGGAATATGCTTGTGGGGCCGCGCTGGAATAATCGACCACCAGTCTCTGAAGGCGATCGGCTTTGGTCTGGTGGTAGCGATGATTTTTGGAGGTATCGCGTTCTTTTTCGACCGGGAAAAAGGTGTCGTAGCAATTGCCTTAGGCGTTGCCGGCTTCGCGGCGGCCATCGGCACGTCCGTATCGGTCGCGCGTCGTTGACGAAGCTCCCATGATTACCGGCAGACATCCGGATCCGTCACCCGAAGACGAATATCCTGACCGCGGTCTCGTCTGGGTATTGGGGAAGCGAGCGCTCGACGTCCTGCTTGCCGCCGCCGCGCTTGTCGCACTGGCGATCCCGATGGGACTGGTGGCGTTCGCCGTACGGCGGCATGACGGCGGCCCAGCCTTGTATCGACAGATACGCGTGGGGCGCGGTTGCCGGACATTCCGAATGTTCAAGTTCCGGAGCATGGTCATCGATGCCGACCGCGTCGGCGGATATGCGACGGCGACCGGCGATGCACGAATCACGCCGATCGGTCGCTTCATTCGCCGGACCAGTCTGGACGAGTTGCCGCAGCTGTTGAACGTGTTGCGCGGCGACATGAGCATCGTTGGCCCCCGCCCGGACGTACCCGCGCAGGAGCATCTTTATGCTCCGGACGAATGGCGGCTGCGGCATTCGGTGCGGCCCGGTATCACGGGGCTGGCACAGGCCGTGTCGCGTTCTGTTGCGACGGCGGAGGCGCGTAAGGAACTGGATCTTTCGTATGCGCGGGAGGCCTCAGTCGCGCTCGACCTCAAAATCATCCTGATGACGGTTCGTCAGCTAACGGGAAAGACGGGTAACTAACGTGTGTGGCATATTCGGCTATTTCGATCGTTCGGGCGAAAGCCTCCCGCAGGACGCGATCCGCGCGATGGGCAACGCCATCCGCCATCGCGGACCCGATGACCACGGTATCTATAGCGAGGCCGGCATCGCACTGGGCAATCAGAGGCTATCGGTCATCGACATCCAGGGCGGGCATCAGCCTTTTGTGTCGGATGACGGGCAGATCGTCGTCGTCCAGAACGGCGAGATCTTCAACCATGTTGAACTGGCCGCCGACTTGGCGGGCACGCCTTATGCCTGCCGTACCCATTCGGATACCGAGGTGCTGTTGCGTCTGTATGAACGCGAGGGGTTGGCGTTCCTTGACAAGCTGAACGGCATGTTCGCAATCGCCATTCTC
Organism: Roseomonas aeriglobus; assembly: GCA_016937575.1. Lineage (NCBI taxonomy): Bacteria > Pseudomonadati > Pseudomonadota > Alphaproteobacteria > Acetobacterales > Roseomonadaceae > Muricoccus > Muricoccus aeriglobus. The sequence continues at coordinate 47,875 of JAFHKN010000007.1, forward strand.
GACCGGCGCGAGGGGGCGGTCTATCTTGTTCGCGACCGCATAGGGGTCAAGCCGCTGTACGTGGCTGACGACGGGCGCAGGATGGTGTTCGGGTCGGAAATCAAGGCGATCACACCCGCATTGCCAGGGTCGGCTACTCTCGACGTCGAGGCGCTGCATCATTTTCTAACGTTCAATTACGTTCCCGCACCGTACACAATGCACGCCGGCGTACGTCACGTGATGCCGGGCCATGTAATGAAGGTCACCAGGTCCGGAACGCGGAACTGGCGCTGGTGGGATCTGGCGAAGACCGCGCCGGTTCACGACCGTCCAGAAACCGACTGGATCGACGAATTCATTGCGATCCTGGACGATGCCGTCCGCATCCGGATGCGTTCGGACGTGCCGTTCGGCGCCTTCCTGTCGGGCGGCGTCGATTCCAGCACGATCGTCGGGATGATGGCGCGTCACGCCGCCGAACCCATCAAGACGTTTTGCATCGGTTTCGACGATCCACGCTACGACGAATCCCCCTTCGCCGAAGCGGCTGCGCGCCGATTCGGGACGGAGCATGTCATGCGGCGCGTCAACCCCGACATGCTGGCCTTATGGCCGATAGCGGTGCATCACTGCGATCAACCGCATGGTGACATTTCTTTCCTTCCTACCTATCGCGTATCGGAACTGGCCGCCGACCATGTGACGGTGGTGCTGACCGGCGATGGCGGCGACGAACTCTTCGCCGGATACGATAAATACGCCGCATTCTTCGCGCAGCCAGACGTCGCGACGCTTGATGACGAAACGTTCCAGCGGCGCTATTTCAGCAGTATCTCACTGTTCGACGACGATCGCAAACTGGCCCTGCTGGATCCGGAGATCCGCCAACAGGTCGCAAGCATCGATTCCTTCGATATCGCGCGGTCCTGGTTCGATCACGTGCCGCATCAGGACCGAATCAACCAGGCACTCTATCTCGACATGCAGCTGCTGTTGAGCGGCAACAACCTGGTCAAGCCGGATCGTATGGGCATGGCCGTTTCGATAGAGGCGCGGACGCCGTTTCTCGACTACCGCATGATGGAATTTGCGTTTCGGATGCCCGGTGACCTCAAGTTGAAGGACGGGATCACCAAATATCTCTATAAACAAGCTGCGGCACCACTGATCGGAGACGACCTGGCCTATCGCAAGAAACAGATGTTTACCGTACCGGTCGGAGACTGGTTTCGTGGCCGTCTGAGCGGATATTGTCGCGAGCATATCGAACGACTGGCGCAACGAAGCGCGCTGTTCGACGCCGATCATCTGCGCACGCTTCTGGAAGACCATATCTCGGGAAGTGCCAACAATACCCGTGAGTTGCGCAGCCTCATCGCGATCGATCACTGGCTGCCATGACGACTATGGCGACCGTCGCCGCATCCGACGCGGAGCCGGCTACCGGCGCGACCTATCCTGCGGTCACGCGCCTAGATTCGCTGGATTTGTTACGTGGGCTGTGTGCACTGGCGGTTGCGGTTTTTCATTATCATTCATGGGGCGGTCTTCAGTTCCCGTCTGCGTTCGAAGGCTTTCTGGCGATCTGCGGCACCTACGGTGTGTCGGTGTTTTTCGTCCTGAGCGGCTTCAGCCTTGCCCACGGCTATGGCGATCGTTTCGGAGACATGGTCACAGCGAGCGCGCTTCTGCGGTACGGGCGGCGTCGCGTTGGTCGTCTGGCACCACTGTTCATGGCAGTGGTGCTGGCATCGCTGGCGGGCAAGCTTCTGAGCGGGAAAGACGTTCCTGACATTTATGCTATCGCGGCTAACCTGACGCTGGTGTTCGGGTTCATTGATCCGGCGCAGACGCCCGTCATCGGTGGATGGAGCATCGGTGTCGAGGTTGTGTTCTACGTCGTCTTCCCGATTCTGCTGCTGTTACGTCAACACATGAAAATCGTTGTGACGTTCTCGATTTTCCTTACCGCATGGACTAGCAGCCGTCTGGGGGGCCTTGAAACGCTTGAACAAGGATGGCGGCTCTACGTCGGTCCCGCTAACCACCTTGTCTTCTTTGCGACTGGGGCTTTTGCCGCATTGAAACTGCGCGATCGTGCGCCGATCAAGGATATTGTCGGGCTGGCTCTCGTCGCCGCCATTCTACTGGTTGTGGTGCTTCTATCCATCGGAGTGGATGAACTGGCGGCCGTGACTGGATTGCGACGGCTCGCGCTAGTACCCCTGTCGATTCTACTAGTTATCGCTACGTCACGGATCCGGATCGGTCGCCTGTCGCTGATTGCCTCCCTAAGCGGCGGTGCTAGCTATCCCCTGTACCTGATACACCCCCTATTCTTCTTCCTGGCGGCCCGTCTTCTTCCAGCAAACTCAATATTTTTTAGCCTAATCCTGCTTGGAGCAATCATAGTCGCAGTGCTTATCGATTATATGATCGACAAGCCACTGCAACGACGGATCAAAGCGGCGGGCTGGTAATATGAATCCTGCCCTTAACTCGATACCGCCACAACTTTTCATGGCATCGACTATTGCCCGGATGTGGCGGACAAACATCTTTGCAAGCTACCTTATTCTATCGGTGGCATGCGCAATCTATGCGCAGTCGATCGGTCGCACTTTTCTATCGAACGATCTTCTTGATGGGTTTACCATTCAAGTTACCTATATCTGGAATTATTTTTCCGGCGGAAACTCGATATTTAAATTAGAGCCCCTGTTATGGATTCACTCCGCTCGAGCATTGATCGCTTATATTTTTGTCAGTGTTGAAGATATTTTTGGAGTTGGATCCACCTCATTTTTAATACTTCTAATGTATTTGCCGATTGTCAAGGAGTTCGCCAACGCAAAGAGAGGTTTTTTTGTTTTTGCACTTCCTTTATCGATTTTAGTTTTTAGTCCCAGAACTGCGCTGGTCATTGTATCCGTAGCATATCTGCTGATGTTTATATTTCGCGGAAAGGCATATCTTTATCTTTTGCCTTCTTTATTTCTGTCGACGTTAAGCTCGGGAGTTGTTCTTAGTAATTTGATTATTACACTACTTTTGGTTCGGAATTATCGCCGAAGGTCGTTCGCGTTGTATCTATATGCCTCTACGTTAGCTATATCTTTGTTGATATCTGTTGGCGATAAGTATATCGGATTTAATGAACAGAGAGCAGGATATAATTCAACGGTATATGGCGCGTCAGGAATCAGCGCGATTATTTCCCGTAGCACGATTTTTGTTTCTTTGCAGGAAGGAAATTTTGTGCGCTTTTTTGCCTATATAGCACTCGCCGTACTAGCGATGCTCTTGTTGTTTGTGTCGATACGGATGCGTCGCTATCGTGGCTACGCTGCGATCCTGCTGGCGGCGGTCCCATCTGTGTTTCTGGAAGGGCTGGGTTTCGTTTCGCTGCTTGTTCCGGTTCTTTTGCTCATGGCAGGGCGCCCGCTGCCCTGGCGCCCTGAGCCCGTGGAGCGGACCATTGGCTGACATTCTCGATGCGTTGCGCGACCGAGTTTTGTTCGTGTCTTATGGCGGTGGCCATGCGGCTTCGCTGGCACCGGTGGCGAAGGAGTTGGAGCGTCGCGGCGTCCCCTTCTCGATCCTCGGACTGACGACGGCGGCGTCCTATTTCGCGCGTCATTCGCTGGAGCCGCTGGGCATGGCCGATCTTGTCGGCCGCGTCCCGGGCTATGAACATGCCGTGAAGACCGGCGAACGCCTAGCGGCGGGGCAGCCACGGCATGGTGCCGTATCTGCAACGGAAACCGCCGCCTATCTTGGGGCGGGATATATCGCGCTGGAGAGGATGTATGGCGCCGAGGAAGCGCAACGACGCTACGACAGGTTCAACCGCCAGAGCTTCCGTCCGCTTGATTTCTTCGACCGGCTGTTCGCAGCTGTCCGGCCGCGCGTTTTGGTGGCGACTAATTCGCCTCGCTCGGAACAGGCGGCGTTGAGTGCAGCCGGCTCCGCGGGGATCGCGTCGCTGTGTCTGGTCGACCTGTACGCAGCCTTCGAGATCGAATGGTGTGCGGCGCCCGGATATGCCGACCGCGTCTGTGTTCTCAATGAAACGATCGCCGAGCGTTTTCGCACGCGAGGCGCAGATCCCGCTGCGGTCCGGGTCACGGGCAATCCGGCGTTCGACAGGCTGGGCCTGCTCGACCGGCACACCGTGCGTGCGCGTCATCGTGCGGCACTGGGATTGCGCGATGGCGACCGACTGATCGTCTGGATTTCGCAGCCCGAACCGCAGCTTCACCCTTTTTCTGGCGTCCGTGGTGATCCCAGCCTGCCGGCACGGATTGAGACGGAACTGGCGCAAGGTTTCGCCGATGCGTCGAATGTGTACCTTGTAATGCGGCTTCATCCGAGCGAGGATCGCGGCCCGGCGGTGACGGGCGACAGGCTGCGTTACGGCACGGCGAGCGAGCCGCTGGACGACCTGTTGTGCGCGGCGGACTGCGTCGTGACGTGCAGTTCTACCGTTGGGGTGGAAGCAGGCTTGCTAGGAATTCCAGTGGTCCAGGTCATGCGCTCGATCTTCTCCCGCGACCTTCCCTTGGCCGATATGGGCTATGCGACCGCAGCGACCGGCCCGGAAGATTTGAAGGCCCGCATCGTCGACGCCTTCGCGACGGGATTGCGCGATCCCGCTCGTGTCGGCATCACGTTCGATGCGGCTGGGCGCGTGGCCGACGAGATCGCCGGACTGAGGCGATGACTCGTCATTTCGTCGTCGCCAGCCTGGGCAGCATCGGGCAGCGCCATTTGCGCAATCTCCGAATCCTGCGCCCGGATGCCCGGATCACTGCCTTGCGGCGCCCCGAAAGCGCCCCCGTCACCTGTGACGGCTGCGACGGCGAGGTCACCTCGGTCGAGGCGGCGCTGGCGCTTCGCCCCGACGGGGTGATTCTCGCCGGACCCGCGCCGACCCATGTCCGGCTCGCTCGGGCCTTTGTCGAACAGGGCATTCCGGTCTTCATCGAGAAGCCGCTTTCGCACGATATAATCGGCCTGGACGAACTGGCGGCTGTCGCGGCGCGGGGCGCGATACCAGTGATGGTCGGCTACAACCTGCGGTTCAACCCTTCGCTGAACGCGCTCAGGCAGGACCTGCTGGGCGGTGCGATCGGCAAGGTGCTGGCGGTGCGCGCGGAGGTCGGACAATATCTTCCGGACTGGCGATCAAATGCGGACTACCGCCAGGGCGTGTCCGCCCGACGGGCGCTGGGCGGCGGGCCGATCTTGGAACTGAGCCACGAGATCGACTATCTCTACTGGCTGTTCGGAATGCCGGCGTGGGTGACCTGCCGCGGGGGGCGCTATTCCGATCTCGAGATGGATGTCGAGGACTGCGTCGACATCTGCCTCGAATATGCCGAGCCGCGGCGCCTAGTGTCGGTGCATCTGGATTTTCTGCAGAGGCCGGTCGCTCGCACCTGCAAGTTCATCGGATCCGGCGGGACCATCGTTTGGGAAGCGCTGCGGGATCGCCATATCGTCGAGGCCATGGATGGTGGACGTCGCGTCGTGGAATCCCCGTTGCCTGATCGCAACCGGATGTATTTGGACGAACTCACCGACTTCCTCGGCGCGATCGAAGACGGGTGGCCCGTTTCTATTCCGCTGTCCGACGGCATCGACGTCATGCGGATCATCTCGGCCGCCGCCCGATCGCTGACGATCGGTCGGTCCATATCACTCCTTGAAGTGGAGCCTTACGCATGAAAGCGCGCGCCTTCATCTTCGCCCGCGGAGGCTCGAAGGGGGTGCCGCGCAAGAACGTGCGGGCGCTTGGCGGAGTGCCGCTGATTGGCCATGCCATCCGGGTCGCGCGCGCCTGTCCATCCTTGGACGAAGTCATCGTATCGACCGACGACGAGGAAATCGCACAGGTCGCGCTCGATCTTGGTGCTGAGGTTCCGTTTCTCCGTCCCCCCGCGCTGGCTTCCGATACTGCATCGGAATGGATGGCGTGGCGTCACGCCATCGAATGGGTGCGGCGACATCGCGACGACTTCGATATTTTCGTCAGCCTGCCCGCGACCTCGCCATTTCGCGCCGTGGACGACGTGGAAGCCTGCATCGACATCCTGCGCCGCGACCCGCGGACCGACGTTGTAGCCACCGTCAAGAAGGCGGAACGCAGCCCTTATTTCAACATGGTCAGCCTGGATCCGGACGGTATCGCGCGACTGGTCATCCAGCCCCAGGGGGACGTGACGCGGCGACAGGACGCACCGGTCGTGTACGACATGACGACGGTCGCCTATGCGGTACGGCCCGACTTCGTGATGTCACGTGCCGGCCTCTTTGACGGTCGGATGCGCGTCGTCGAAATTCCGCCGGAGCGCGCACTGGACATAGACACGCCGTTCGATTTCGCGGTCGCGCAATATCTAGCAGAGCAAAATGCCGGAAACGGCTGGGACCCGATAGGAATTTGATGCGCACCATAGCACAGTTGAGCGATTTGACAGGCAGGATCGCTCTTATAACCGGCGGGGCTGGGCATATCGGTCGGGCCATGGCAGGGGCGCTTGCCGAACAAGGCTGCGGCCTCATCTTGGTCGACCAGGATCAGGCGGCCCTATCCGACACTGCCGCTCCGCTGGGCGAGGCTGGGCTGCCGATCCACATAATTCCCGCCGACCTTGAGGATGAAGCGCAGCGGATTCGAATGATCGAGCGTGTCGTCGGCGATATCGGGCAACTCGATATCCTCGTCAACAATGCGGGGTTCGTGGGAACCAACCAGCTAGAGGGTTGGGCCGTCCCGTTCGAGGAGCAAAGCCTGACGACCTGGCGTCGTGCGGTCGAGGTCAACCTCACCGCCCCATTCCATCTCGCCCAGGCATTCACCCCGCTGTTGCGGCAAAGTGGTCGCGGCACGATCGTCAACGTGGGATCGATCTACGGCATCCTCGGCCCTGACCTCGATCTGTACGCTGGCACCCGGATGGGAAATCCCGGCGGCTATGCCGCAAGCAAGGGCGGGCTCCTGCAGTTAACCCGCTGGCTTTCGACGTCGCTCGCACCGGCGGTCCGCGTCAACAGCGTCAGTCCGGGTGGCCTTGCACGGGGGCAGGCCGACAGTTTCGTCGAACGTTACGTCCGACGGACACCTTTGGGTCGGATGGGCACCGAAGAGGATTTCAAGGGCGTCATATTGTTCTTGGCGAGTGATCTGTCAGCATGGATGACGGGCCAGAACATCATGGTGGATGGCGGATGGTCCGCATGGTAGAGGCGCGGTGTTTTGTGATCCTGGAGCGCCCAGAACGCCGTGAAAACCTTTATTATCGCCGAAGCTGGCGTCAATCATAATGGTCGAGAAGAACTTGCATATGCATTGGTCGAAGCCGCGGCCGGAAGCGGTGCCGATGCGGTCAAGTTCCAGACCTTCTCTGCCGACCGGCTAGTCCGTCAAGGCGCGGCGACGGCTGACTATCAACAGCGGCAAACCGGAACCAGCGACCAGCATGCGCTGTTGAAATCGCTCGAGTTGCCGCTCGCCCTTCATGAAGGGCTGTTTCGCCGATGCGGTGAACTGGGGATCGAGTTCATGTCGACACCGTTCGACAGGGAGTCCGCCGATTTCCTCGCCCAGCTAGGCATGCGGCGGTTCAAGATTCCTTCGGGCGAGATTACCAACGAGCCGTTCCTGGCCCATCTGGCGCGATATGGGCGACCGCTCGTCCTGTCGACCGGAATGGCGGACATGGACGAGATCACGCGAGCGGTCGAAGTCATCGGACAAGCGCGCGCGGACAGCGGACAGGCGCCCATCGGGGGCGAGGACCTGACGATCCTGCACTGCACGTCCAACTATCCCGCCGCCTATGCTGACGTGAATCTGCGCGCCATGGCCAAGATTGGGCAGGCAACCGGACTTCCGATCGGCTACTCGGACCATAGCTTGGGTGTCGCTGTTTCAACCGCGGCTGTCGCCTTGGGCGCGGTCGTCATCGAAAAGCATTTCACCACTGATCGCGACCTGCCCGGTCCGGACCATCGCGCATCGCTGACAATTGCGGAACTGACCACCATGGTGGACCAGATCCGTGCGGTAGAAATGGCATTGGGATCGCCAAACAAGCGTCCGACGGAATCCGAATTGCCCGTGCGATCGCTGGTTCGGCGAAGCGTGACGACCCTGCGACCGATTCCCGCCGGCGCCTACATAACACCGGAAGATATCGGTCTACTGCGCCCTGGAACCGGAATCCTTCCGCGCGACAGTGGAGCCGTCGTCGGCAAGCGAGCCCGTCATGCGATCGACGCCGGAATGACGTTGCAATGGTCGGATATAGAATGAGCCGATTGATCTGGTACGTCTCGGGCACGCGAGCAGATTACGGTCTGATGCGTGCGGTCCTTCAGGCGATTGATCGTCATCCTGACCTACGACTCGGAATATTGGTGACGGGCATGCACCTCGAACCAGCCTATGGCAAAACGGTGGACGAGATTGCGGCGGACGGGTTTGACATCGTCGCGAAATTTCCCTCCGGAGAGGGGACGAGCGGCGGTGCCGAGATGGCTCGCGGCATATCGCGCATGATTTCGGGCTTTACCGACGCGATGGAGCGTGGGCGACCGGATATCGTGCTACTGCTCGGCGATCGGGGAGAAATGCTCGCCGGGGCCATCGCGGCGATACATTTGGACCTGCCGATTGTGCATATCCACGGGGGGGAGCGGTCGGGGACCGTCGACGAACCGATCCGCCATGCGATTTCGAAATTGGCGCACTATCACTTTGCCGCGACCGAAGAATCCGCGGAACGCTTGCGCCGTATGGGCGAGCACGCCGACGCCGTCCTGACCGTCGGCGCGCCTGGGCTGGTTGGTCTTGGCGATGCCGTCATGCGATCGAAAAACGAGTTGGCGGCAGAGGTTGGGTTCGACCCGTCACGCCCGATCGCGTTGTTCGCGTACCACGCCGTCCTCCAGGAAGCCTATATGGCAGGCACGATCGCGGGAGCCATTCTTGAGTCTTTGGTCGCGCGCGGTTTCCAGACGATCGCGCTCAAGCCGAACTCGGACAGCGGCGGCGACCGTATCCGCACGGAACTGGACGCCCGTACGGGTCAGCCTGGCCTCGTCGTGAAAACCCACCTTACGCGATCGCTGTTTATCAATTGGATGGCGGTGGTCGACCTGATGATTGGCAATTCCAGTTCCGGCATCATTGAGGCTGCGACGTTCGGCACGCCTGTAATCAACGTCGGTCCTAGGCAGAACCTGCGGCAACGCAACGGCAATGTGATCGACGCTGCCTCCACTCCCGAAGCCATCGACGCGGCGATTGCAACTGTCGCTAGCGGCACGCGCTTTCCAACAGCTAACATCTATGGCGACGGCGCATCGGACGAACGCATCGCCGCGCTGCTCGCGACTCTGCCGCTCCAAGGCGTGACATGGAAATCTAATGCCTATTGAACCGCTTTTAGTAATCGGCGCAGGCGGGCATTCCAAGGTCGTTCTGGATGCATTAGCGTTGACGACCCCGCGCGCCGTACGTCTTTGTGACGACGATCCGCGCTGCGTCGGCCAGGTCGTGATGAACACTGTAGTGGAGGCTCGGCCGGCGATCGCGACGCAACGGGGCATTCCCTTTCATATCGCGATCGGGAACGCGTTGCATCGCAGGTCACTCCAGAAGGCGCTGGTCGAAGCTGGCGCAATTCCAACGTCGGTCATCCATCCGGCGGCCGTAGTATCCGCATCGGCGGCAATCGGTGCAGGCAGCTTCGTGGCTGCGCGGGCTGTGATCGCGCCAGATACGGGCGTCGGCGATAGCGTTATCGTAAATCATGGTGCGATTATCGACCATGATTGCGAAGTCGGCGATTTTTCGCATATCGCACCGAACTCGACACTATGTGGGGGTGTCCGTATCGGCGTAGCGGTCCTGATTGGAGCGGGAGCGACAATCCTGCCGGGTGTCCATATCGGCGATGCCGCCATTATCGCCGCCGGTGCCACGATCGTTCGTGACGTGGCCCCGAATGAGAAGGTAATCTTCGCCTTGGCTCGTAAGAATTGAAGGTTTGCGCGTGGACATAGAAGCGATCTTTGTGACCCGTTCTGTATCTTTGCGCCACGCGCTGGAACGGATGAATGCCGGAGGCAAAGGGCTGTTGCTCCTAGTCGACGGAGACGGTCGTTTTGAACGAACGATCACCGACGGCGACCTGCGCCGCGAGCTTCTTGCCGGTCGGTCGCTTGATGACGACCTTCGGCAACTCGCGTCGTTCCACTCGCTCACGATCGATGAGAACACCACGCGCCGGCAAGCTCTGGCGCTCATGAACGAACATTCCATCAATCACATGCCGGTGATCCGGCCCAATGGAACCGTCGCAAGCCTGCTGGATCGCCGTGAGGTCGACAGCCAGATCCTTCTGTCAACCCCGCATATGGGTGATACCGAACAGGCCTTCGTCGAAGAGGCTTTCCGTACGAATTGGATTGCTCCTCTCGGCCCCCATGTCGATGCTTTCGAGCAGGAATTGGCCGAATTGGTTGGGATGGGACATGCCGCAGCGGTTTCTTCGGGGACTGCCGCGCTCCATCTGGCCTTGCGGCTGCTCGACGTCGGCCCCGGCGATCGCGTCTTCTGCTCGACACTGACCTTTGCCGCCAGCGCCAACCCCATTGTCTATCAGGGAGCGACCCCGGTCTTCATCGATTCCGAGGCCGAAAGCTGGAACATGTCGCCTATCGCTCTCGAACGCGCATTCGCCGCAGCGAAGGCCGAAGACTGGTTGCCCAAGGCTGTGATCGTGGTCAACTTGTACGGCCAAAGCGCTAATATTGATCCGATCAAGACTATTTGCGACGCGCACGGCGTTCCTATCGTCGAGGACGCAGCGGAATCACTTGGTGCGACCTACAAAGGTCGCGCGAGCGGTTCTTTCGGATTGCTCACCGTCTTCTCCTTTAACGGAAATAAGATTATTACGACATCGGGCGGTGGCATGCTACTGTCGAACGACGATCATCTGATCGAGCGCGCTAGATTTCTGGCGACACAGGCTCGCGATCCCGCCCCGCATTACCAGCATAGCCAGATCGGCTTTAACTACCGTTTGAGCAACATCCTGGCTGGTGTCGGTCGAGGGCAACTAAAGGTTCTGGGTGATCGCGTGCGCGCGCGCCGGGACGTGTTCAGCCGGTACGAGCATGGTCTGTCCGACATAGCGGAGATTAGATGGATGCCTGAACCGGAGTGGAGCCATGGGACGCGCTGGCTGACGGCCTGTACCGTTGACCCGGCGGGGCCGATCAGCCGCGAGGGCCTGCGCCTTCATCTCGCGGAGGATCTGATTGAGGCACGCCCCGTGTGGAAGCCGATGCATCAGCAACCCGTATTTGCCGGTGCAGCCTATTACAGCGCCGAGGAGCAGTCGATTTCTGACCGTCTGTTCGATGACGGCCTGTGCCTGCCATCAGGGTCGAACCTGTCGGATGTACAGATCGATCGAACAATCTCGTCGATCAGGGCGGCATTCGGACGCTCATGACGATCATTAGGGCCACGATATGGTCTGCGTCGGGGATTGTTTCGCCGTTGCGCGAAACGCTGTAGAGCCGCCTCCCAAGCATGAACCTATACTATCGGTGCCGTCCAGGCGCGATGCATGCCCGGGGGCGAAAGGATTAGAATGCGTAAGGTTATCGCTCCGTTGTTGCGGATGCCGCATACCGGAAGGGGGCTTCTGGCGCTCTTTGCGGACATTCTGATCTGTCCGATCTCGGCATGGCTGGCATTCTACCTGCGCCTTGGAGAAATCTCCGGTTTCGCGGCTGGCTTTCATGTGGCGTCGCTTGTCAGCCTGGCGATCGCCCTGCCTATATTTTACGTCTCGGGCTTGTACAGCGTCATCCTGCGCCACGCGACTTGGAACGTTCTGATCGATATCGTGCGTTCGGTCGTGATCTACGGCGTCGTATTTGCGTTCATCTTTTCAGTTGTCGGCGTGCCGGGCGTACCCCGCACTATCGGCCTAATCCAACCTATTCTGTTGTTCTTGGGTATAGGATGTTCACGTGCGATCGTCGGATATTGGCTTGGCAACACATACCGACGGCAGCATCGCGACGAGTCGAAGATCAGTATTCTGATCTATGGCGCTGGTGCATCGGGACGGCAGTTGGCCAGTGCGATAAGCTATAGCGGTGCTTTTCGGCTTGTCGGGTTCGTAGACGATGCACCGACACTGCGCGGTCGCCGATTGGGCAACGTCCGCATTCATGGACCCGACGAATTATCAGCTCTCATCCGCAAGCACGATATCGAGGAAGTGCTGCTGGCGCTGCCGTCTGCTCCGCGCAGCCGGCGAAACCAAATCATGAAACTGCTCTACGACTTGGATATTCGCGTTAGAACGCTTCCAGGACTGATGGATTTGGCGAGTGGTCGGGTCGAGGTGACAGATCTTCGTCCTTTGGAGATCGAGGACCTGCTCGGTCGCAACGTCGTGGCACCGGACCCGATCCTGCTCGCGCATGATATCAGGCGAAAGACTGTCCTGGTGACAGGGGCTGGTGGTTCGATCGGAAGTGAACTGTGCCGGCAGATTCTGCAGGTGCAGCCTGCGACGTTGCTGCTTGTCGAAAGCAGCGAGTTTTCACTGTATTCCATCAATCAGGAACTTGAAAAGGCAGCCCTATCCCAAGGCGCCACCGAAGTATCGATCGTCCCTCTTCTCGCATCGGTGCGTGAAACGCGACGGATCGACGAGATTATCAGGACGTGGCGGGTCGATACCATCTACCATGCAGCGGCCTACAAGCATGTTCCACTAGTCGAACATAATCCGACTGAAGGCGTCTTGAATAACGTATTCGGTACTTTGTCGACGGCGCGGGCTGCACATCGCCACGGGGTCGCAAAATTCGTTCTCGTCAGTACAGACAAGGCGGTTCGTCCGACTAACATCATGGGTGCCAGCAAGCGTATTGCCGAAATGGTGCTGCAGGCGATGGCGGAGGAGCCTACCGACACTTGCTTCACCATGGTCAGGTTCGGTAATGTCCTAGGATCGAGCGGATCGGTTGTGCCCCTGTTCCGCCGCCAGATCGAGGAAGGCGGCCCGATCACTATCACCCACCGCGACATCAATCGATATTTCATGACAATCCCTGAAGCTGCCCAACTCGTCATCCAGGCTGGGGCGATGGCGCATGGTGGTGAGGTTTTCGTCTTGGACATGGGCAAACCGGTGCGCATTGCCGACCTTGCGCGCAACATGGTGGAACTTTCCGGCTTGACAATCAGAGACCATAACCATCCCGACGGTGATATCGAGATTCATGAAGTCGGCTTGCGCCCTGGTGAGAAGCTCTATGAGGAGCTATTGATTGGCGACAATCCCGAGATGACATCCCATCCCCGGATCATGAAGGCTAACGAGCAGTTTATACCCTTGCTCAAAATCAATGATGAACTTGAGTTGATGATGCATGCGATAAATGATGATAACGCTATCTTGCTCAAGGAAATACTTTGTAGGATTGTTCCCGAATATAACACGACCAGTGATGTTGTTGATTGGGTAGGAATAAGACGTGCTGCGATCGTCGTAGATAGTGAATTATAGATTGATTTGGCGAGCAACTTCATTGGCCATTAACATCAGTAAGATCGTGCGGATGTTTTCTGGAGTAATGATCTTCATTCTGACATCTACGGTTTTGCTGTCATTTAGTAATGATGTTTCAAAGGCTGAACAGCCTGTGAGCCGTGATCAGAGCGGTTTTGTTGACGGTGTGGCCGATGTGCGCTCGCCAGCGTTCGGTGCGAAGGGCGATGGTCGTGCTGACGATACCGTTGCCATCCAAGCTGCAATTGATCGATATGCTCGCGTATATCTTCCGGCTGGTGTGTACCGCATTAATTCGAAAGTCGGCCTGTCGTTGCGAACCGGGACGCAACTGCTAGAGACGGGCGCGCAGCGACTTTGCTCGTCGCAGTGCCAGGCGGTGGAACCCTTGCGGATTTGGCGTCATACAGAACGGGATCTCTGATACGCCGCAAGTTCGACCCTCATCATCAAAATTCCTATGTCAATTATGTGAGACTGGCCGATTTTAGTGTTATCTTGAATCATCCCAGAGATGCAGTGACGGCAGATAGAATTCAGATCGGAATTGATTTTCGGAATATCAGTCGCTCCATAATAGAACGCGTGCACGTTGGAAATTCTCTACCAGAGGGTACAGTACTGCGTAAAGTAGCGGCGCACGTGTACGATAGCCAGGGTTATGGTATTGTCTTGGGTTCAGTGCCGAGTGGCTTGATATCTTATGCGGGCGGCGAACTCAACGTTGTTAGAGATTCGAGTGTCTGGGGCGCTTACAAAGCTATCGTTCAGGACGATTTACGATTGAGTCCGCGCTCGGCCGCTCATGCGACCAGGATAGAGCGAAATGACCTTCAGGGTGCGCAATATCTTTTGTCTCAAGAGAGCCGATACATGCACGGAAGTGTATGGCGCGACAATATCCTGCAAAATGTCGTTCCCAGGCCCGATGGGGTAGAAGACGCGGCCGTCATTCATGTTGATGGGCAGGATTCCCGTGTGGACGGGGGCTATGTCGAAGCTGGCGGATTAAGTAAATATCTTATTTATTTAGGGAAGTTTACCAAACGCGTTTCAGTACATCTCGACTATACAAGCTGCACCAATACAACAAAGATAGTCAACTTGGGGAACGACAATAAGATATCGTTGAGTGATGCTTGTCTTACCTATAGATAGACATCATTTATCGTATGTTCTAAGTGACTGATCATCCTCGGCTTGACGGACACCCATGATAGGCTCAGCGGGCCAAGAGGTGTGTTGATGGCAAGTACGACGAAGCGTCGTTTTACGGAGGAGTTCAAGCGCGAGGTTGTGGTGTTGTGAGAGACGAGCAGCCGCACACAGGCCGAGATAGCGGCTGAGTTAGGTATCGTGCCTGCGTTGCTGGCAGCGCAAGCAGCAGGAGGGCAGCGCTCCGCCGGCCAGCCGTGGGAGTGGCAGGAATTCTGTGCGGGAGGCCGTTATCGTCATCAGATGACGAGCCGCTCGCCGAAGATGACGGCGAACTGGGTCTTTGCCTCGGACCACTCGCGGGGTGGACGTTTTCTACTCCTGAGCGGCGGTATTGAGTACGATGTATAGCAGCTTCATCGCGGCATCGTCACCGGGGAAGTGGCCGCGGGTCCGCACAGCCCTTCGCAGTTTCGAGTTCAGCGCCTCGATGGCGTTGGTGGTGTAGATGATCCGGCGGACGCCCTCGGGGAAGGCAAAGAACGGATCACCTGGTCCCAATGGCGCCGCCAGCTCTGCGCGATCGCCGGGTACCGCTTGCCCCAGGGACGGCCTCGAAGGCGTCCAGCGCCGCCAGGCCGGCTTCGACCGTCTCGGTGCGGTAGACGCTGCGGAGTGCCTGTGCGATCGGCTTGCGGTCCTTCCACGACGCAAAGCTCATCGAATTGCGCAGCAGTGGACGATGCAGAGCCTGCCCGGCGAAGGCCGAAGTCTGGACGACCGTCGCCGGGAAGGCTGCGTTGATCGCCTCAGGAAATCCCTTCAGGCCATCGACGACGGCGATCAGGATGTCGGCGACGCCGCGGTTCCCAAGCTCGTTCATCACCGCCAGAATTTGGCGCCCTCGGTCTGGTCGATCCAGATGCCGAGGATGTCCTTGGTGCCATCGGGCAAAATGCCAAGCGCGATGTATACCGCCTTGTTGCGCACGAAGCCCTCGTCGCGGATCTTTACCCGGATCGCGTCGAAAAGACGAGATCGCAGGTGTCGAGCGGGCGGCCCTGCCATTCCGAAACTGTTTCCAGAACCGCGTCGGTCACCGTCGAGATCAGGTCCGGCGACACGTCGATGCCGTACAGCTCCTCCAGATGCCCGCGGATCTCGCGCACCGTCATCCCGCGCGCGTACATCGAGACGATCTTGTCATCGAGGTCCGGAAACCGGCCGCTGGTACTTGGCGATGAGCTTCGGGTCGAACGTGCCCGCCCGGTCGCGCGGAATGTCCAGCGTCACCTTCGACGTGCCCGTCAGCATCGTCTTGCGCTACGAGACGTTACGCCGATTGTCGGCACCTTCATTCCCGAGATGATCGTTGAGCTCAGCCGACAGCATGCGCTCCGAAAGCGCCTTCTTCAATTCGTCGAGCAGCCCGTCCTTCGCAAACAGTTCCTGTGGTCACGGCCAGCCAGCAGCTGGTCCAGAACGTCCTTGTCGATTGCCATATCGATGGTCCTTCCTCTCCATCATTATGGCCTCCCGCACAGAATTCCTGACACTCCCGCTTGCCCCGGATCACACCTGTAGACCCATATCGCGCATCAGCCGCTCGATGGTGCAGCGGGCGACCGGGAAGCCCTCGCGCATCATCTGCCGCCAGACCTTGCGGACGCCGTAGACCGCGAAGTTCTTGGCGAACCCGCGAGCCACTTCGGGCTTGAGAACTTGATCCCGCTGCGCCCGCGCCGACAGGCGCATTGGATTTCGTCGTTGCGCGACATGCTCGAAATACGTCGATGGGGCGATCGACAAGACGCGGCAGATCGGCTCGACCCATAGACATCGCGGTGATCATCGATAAAGGCGAGCATCACCGGAACGGGCGGTCGAGCTCCGCTGGACAAAATACGCGGACGCCTTGCGCAGGATCTCGTTGGCTTGGCGCAACTCACGGACTTCGCGCTCCAACGCCTTCATCTTGTCAGCAACCTCGGTCGGAACGCCAGCGCGCCTGCCGCTGTTCACCTCAGCCTTCTTCACCCACTCATGCAGCGTCTGCGGCACGCACCCGATCTTCTCCGCAATGGAAACCACCGCCGCCCATCGCGATGGGTGATCGCGCTCGTGTCCAGCACCATCCGTACCGCCCGCTCGCGGACCTCAGGCGCAAACTTGTTCGTCGTCTTGCTCATACAGGCTCCACCTTCTCAGGAGTTGGAGCCTCCGATAAACCCGGCACGGTTCAAATCGTCACTACAGCCTGGTTCCAGCTGGATGAAGAAACTGGGGTCACGTCACCAAATGCCCCGATGGAGAGCTTCTTCCACACCCTCAAGGTCGAGCTGGTCCATCAATGCCGATGGGCGCCCCAGTCAAAAGCCCGACAGGCGCTGTTCGGATACATTGAAGGATACTACAACCGGCACCGCATGCACTCGGCCCTCGGGTATCTGACACCCGAGCAAGCCGAGCAGCGCATGACCGGCTAACCCCGCGTGTCCGCCAAAACGGGGAATGATCAATCTCGCGCCTAGTTAACTTCCCCACTGCTCAATCGCCCACCGGACTCTCTCCGTGCTTCCTGAGCACGTCGTTGAAAGCTCGGTCATCGAGCCTGCAGGCTTCGTCCTTGGCGGCGCGCCAGCATGTGCATGGCAAAGGACATTTTCAGGCGAGAAGAAGCCGGCGATCTGTTTGCGTCCCTGACGGCTTAGGGGTGTCTTGTCGATGGCCTCCCCTGCTCCGGGCGTTCCCGCTGCAGTCTGTTTCAACGCCGGGCTTGTCCCGCGCAGATTGGCGAAGCGGGTTTACGGCTCATGCGGTGGCTTTCCTTTGCGCTTACGTGTGGGCAGGCCGACCTGTCGACATGTCCAATCGTAGATCTGCCGGATTTCCTCGGCCGCCTTGCCCGATGGCTCGGCCTCCAACACGCTTTTCCCTTCGGAACTGGCGTGACGATATGCTGCGGCGGTCGGGAGGAGGATCGGGCATGGCGGCGTGCCGTAGCTTTCGACCAGCTCGCCCGCTTCGGCATAGATGCGCGGAGCGTTTGGGCTGCCGGCGATGAAGACGACATAGGCCGGTCTGCGCAGCAGTTGGACGAGTTTCGCCGTCGTCTGGATCGCAGCCAGATCGAACGCGCTCGGGCGGCACGGGATCAGCACTAGGTCGGCGACCTCGACCGCGGCGCGGGCGGCGCTGTCGGCGTGGGGGGCGTGTCGATGATGATAAGCTCGGCTCCCTGCCCGCTCGCCTGCGCGACCTTCGCGGCCAGGCGCGGTGGGGGTGAGTCAATCACTTCGGGCGGCGCGTCCTGACGCCAGGCGGCCCATTGGCTGGCGGTCGCCTGCGGGTCGGTGTCGATGACCAGCGCGACGCGGCCCGCTTCCTGCGCCGCGGCGGCCAGGTGCAACGCGAGCGTGGTCTTGCCCGCCCCGCCCTTCTGGCTGATGACCGCGATCGTCGGCATGATCGAATTTCCTACATGTCTACATGGCGACTCGCCGAGATTTCGACGATGCCGTTTAGGCGGCTTGTCGTCGCCCTAACCCGATCACGGTTGGACAGCTAGTCCCATCGACATGTCGACGTGCAAAGCATGCAACATGTCTGCGGCATGATCGAAGGGCGGCACCATCCGTTTGGTCTCTTCGAAAGCATTTGGACCGCGGAGCCAAGCCGTCCTGTCTTGGCCGTCGGCAATCGATCGAAGGTTGCCGAGTGACTTTTCCCCGACCGATTGGTCAGGCGGAACGCAGTCGGCCAGCGAGGCCGACGTCCGCTTGCGCAGGATCATAAGACATGGAGGAACGGTTGCGCATCGGGTTGAGACTCATGCTTTTGGGCGTCGAGCGCGGCGCCCCGACGGGCGAGCACTTGGCTGAGCCATCCGCCCACCGTAACCACCGCCAGTTCGCGGGCGCTCAGGCTCGCCTTCATCGCAGTGAACTCGGCGGTGCGGGTCTTGGAATAATGCAGCCGCGCTTTGCTGAGCCACGAGAACAACCCCGCCTCCC